>NZ_JAKUFR010000043.1:0-43626 GCF_022663555.1 Bacillus cereus group sp. BfR-BA-01381 | reverse complement strand
TTTAGGGTTTGCTACACCGCTCTTTATTTTCGGATTAATTATGCTCTTCCTTTTCGGATTCCAGTTTCCAATTTTTCCAACCGGGGGTAGCGTAGATCCACAAATTGATACTGGTACATTTGCTTATTATGTAAGTAAATTTAATCACCTTTTATTACCGGCCCTATCAGGTGCGTTAATTGCCACTGTAGGTACTGTGCAATATTTACGTAGTGAAATTATTGATACGAAACATAAAGACTTTGTACGAACAGTCCGAGCAAAAGGTGTTCCTGAATCTAAAGTTTATTCACGACATATTTTACGAAATTCCTTTTTACCAATTGCGGCCTTTTTAGGTTATGAAATTACAGGTTTAGTTACTGGAGCACTCTTCTTAGAGAATATCTTTAGCTATCCAGGAATTGGACAATTATTCATCCAATCTATGGGACAACGTGACTTTAGTGTAGTAACTGCCATTGTTTTATTTACTGGATTCGCAACGTTACTCGGAACACTTCTTTCCGATATCATTTTAAGCATCGTTGATCCACGTATTCGAATCGATTAATGGGAAGGAGGAAAAAATCATGTTAGCAAATCCTGAAAAACAAACCGAAGTCATTCATTACGAGAAAAGCCCCTCTGGTTTCTCCATTATGTGGCGCGAATTTCGTAAAGATAAATTAGCAATGTTTTCACTAGTCTTTCTAGCAATCTTACTTTTAGCAGTCTATGTAACATCTTTTATTATGAAGCAAGAAGATATTGTACGCGTAGATTTGTTTTCTATCTACGCACCTCCCTCTGCTGAACATTGGTTAGGCACTGATTATGGAGGACGTGATATTTTTGGACAACTTATCATTGGTACACGAAACTCATTTACTATCGGACTAGCAATAACGATTCTCTCTTGTTTAATTGGCCTTTCTATCGGATTAATTGCAGGTTATTTCGGAGGGAAAGTTGATAATGCTATTATGCGCTTCATTGATTTCGTAATAGTACTACCAACATTAATGCTTATTATCGTATTTATCACACTTGTACCTACTTTTAATATCACAACGTTTATTCTAATTATGACTGCTTTCTTATGGACAGGAAAAGCGCGATTAATTCGCTCAAAAGTATTAACTGAAAAAGAACTCGATTATGTAGCTGCATCAAAAACATTGGGAACACCTAACTGGAAGATTATCCTTTTCCAAGTGTTACCTAACTTAAGTTCTATTATTATCGTAAGTGTTACATTAAACCTTGCAGGGAACATCGGTATTGAATCTGGTTTAACTTACTTAGGATTCGGTCTACCAGAAAGTACACCTAGCCTTGGTACACTCGTAAGTTATGCAACAAACCCAGATGTTTTACAAGAGAAATGGTGGATTTGGTTACCTGCATCAATCATGATTTTAGTGTTGATGCTGTGTATAAATTTTATTGGTCAAGCGTTAAAACGTTCGGCTGATGCAAGACAAAGAAAAGGATAAGGGGTGGAGAATTTATGAATAAGCCAAAACTTTACAAAGTATTAAGTACATTAGCAGCTTCAACACTACTACTATCTGCATGTGGGGGTGCCGATAGTGGAAGCAAAAAGACTAGCACTTCTAGCACTAATAAACAAGTAGATACGCAAAAATTTAATGCTGCTGTTAAAAATGATAAAAAAGAAATTAAAGACGGCTCATTAACATACGCTCTTGTTTCAAATACACCATTCGCAGGTGTTTTAAGTAGAGTTGTATATGATGGTAATCCTGATGCTGAAGTTATTAACTTCTTCGATGAAGGCTTATTATATACAGATAAAAACTGGGAAATCAATAATGAAGGACCAGCAACTTATACACTTTCTGAAGATAAAAAAACAATTACAATTAAAATTAAAGATAATGTAAAATGGCATGATGGTAACCCTGTAACAGCTGAGGATTTAGAATTTTCTTACTTAATAATTGGTAATGATAAATACACTGGAGTACGTTACGACACACAAATGCAAATGATTGAAGGAATGGAAGAATACCACGCTGGAAAAGCCGATAAAATTTCAGGTATTAAAGTTGTTGATCCAAAAACAATCTCTATTACTTATAAAACTGTTAACCCATCTTTAAAAACTGGTATTTGGACATATCCTACCTCTAAAAAATATTTAGGCGATGTACCAATTGAAAAATTAGCTGAATCAGATAAAGTTCGTAAAAATCCAATTGGATTTGGGCCATTTAAAGTGAAGAAAATTGTTCCTGGTGAATCAGTTGAATTTGAGCGCTTCGATGACTACTGGGGCGGTAAACCTAAATTAAAAAATGTAACTTTAAAAGTAGTAAACCCTGCAATCGTAAACGCGTCACTGAAAAAAGGTGACATTGATATCGCAAAAGTTACTGCAGATCAATATCCAAATGTGAGCAAACTAAAGAATACACAATTAATCGGTGTCACAGACTTATATTATAGCTATATCGGATTTAAATTTGGACATATGGACAAAGACAAAAAAGAAGCTGTAATGGATAAAGATAAATTTAAAGATGTTCGTTTACGTCAAGCGATGGCATATGCAGTGAATCGTGAAGAACTTGGACAGAAGGTATATCATGGCCTTCGCTTCCCAGCTAACTCACCAATTCCGCCATCTATGCCGAAGTTCCATAATAACAAAGCTGGTGCATATGACTTCGATGTAGAAAAAGCGAAGAAATTATTAGATGAAGCTGGCTATAAAGATAAAAACGGTGATGGATTCCGTGAGGATCCAAAGGGCGGAGAATTCAAAATTAATTACTTAGCTAGTAGCGGTAGCGATACAAGTGAACCACTTGCAAAATTCTTTATTCAATCTTGGAAAGATATCGGCTTAAAAGTAGAGCTTGTTGATGGTCGTCTACACGAGTTTAACTCATTCTATGATATGATTAAGAAAGATGATCCAAAGATTGATATCTTTGGTGGAGCTTGGGGTACTGGTTCTGATCCTGACTTATCTGGTCTTTGGGCAAAAGATGCAAGCTTCAACTACGGTCGCTGGGTAAACGATGAAAACACTAAATTATTAAACGAAGGTTTATCAGAAAAATCTGGTGATGAAAAATATCGTAAAGAAGTATACGATAAATGGCAAAAATTAATCCATGATGAAGCGCCTATGATCCCACTTCACTATCAATTTGAATTAACAGGCGTAAATAATCGTGTGAAAAACTATGATGTTGCTCCTGGTGCAAAATTAACATGGAAAGACGTTGTAGTAACAAGCGATAAAGCAGAAACAGAAAAATAAAAAATAGCTCCTGGCACTGAGATACATGCCAGGAGCTATTTTTTATTTACAATCCTTCTCTTACTATTTATAACAACCAATTCCTTCCCCACTCTAAAATCAAAAGATTTGATGAATTATCTTTATTACAACAGCTAACGTAACAGATGCAGCAAATCCCCCTAAACAAATAAGACCGACACCTTGGCTATATGATAAATTTTGAAGTGCTTTCATCTTTTTCATCCTCCCTATCTCCCCTTCGATATGTTTATTTTACCAATGGAATAATTTTCATAACATCGATTTTTCTGACAACAAACTTACAAATTTGTAAGTTAATATTTTCTAGAAATTATGTATCTATTATGTCCACACTCTCCCTTTTTATACGTCAAAAAAGACCTCGAATTATATCAAGGTCTTGCTTACACTACAAAATATTTCACTCAATTTATTTGATAATCATCACCGGACATTTCACACGCTTTGCTATTTTATGACTCACACTACCAAGCACCATCTCTTGCAATGTATTTAATCCTCTACTTCCAGCAATAACAAGATCTATATCTCCTGTATTTACATATTGAACAATCGTATCTCCTGGATCTCCATGTAATATCGTAATTGTATAAGAAATGTTCTCTTTCTTTAATAAACCTTCAATCTCTTTCAATTTATCTTTTCGACTAGCCGATATTGTTTCTAAATCCGTTTGACCTTGTATAATATCTGATTTTGCTGTTCTATTATCTACTACGTACACAACTTCAACATTTGCTTCTTCGCTACATTTCGCAATATATGTTGCATGTTCCGCTGCTCGAAGTGCATGTTCAGAACCGTCACATGCTAATATAATTTGTTTATACATATGCTGAATCCCCTTTTCGTTATCCTACTCGTATTATATAATAAAGCCCCCTAAAAAGGAGGCTTCTAACTAGCAATTCTTTTATTATAAGTAGCTAAATTAGTAACAAGTTTTGCACTACGTTCATTTAATCCCGTTATACTTACTTTCACGCCACTTTGTTCATACTTCATAATAACTTTATCAATTGATGCCACTGCTGAATCATCCCATATGTGTGCGTGAGAAAAATTCAACTCAATTTCTTTTACATCTTCCTCAAATGAAAAATTATTTATAAAATCTGCCGTAGATGCAAAGAAAAGTTGACCATGAATTTCGTATATTTTCTTATTTTCAATATATAAATGTTTCACGTGAATCTTTGCCATATTGAATGCAAATAAAACCGCACTAATTACTGTTCCGATAATTACACCTAATGCTAAATTATGTGTAATTAAGACAACCACAACTGTTACGATCATAACAAATGCATTCCCTTTTGGCACTTTATGAATCGTTGTTACAGAGTTCCAATCAAATGTTCCAATTGAAACCATAATCATAACTGCAACTAAAGCTGCCATCGGAATATGAACGACATAATCACCTAAAACAAATAGTAATATGATTAAAAATCCGCCCGCTACAAACGTCGATAATCGCCCGCGTCCACCTGATTTAATATTAATAACAGATTGTCCAATCATTGCACATCCTGCCATTCCTCCGAAGAAACCAGCAACAATGTTTGCAATCCCTTGTCCACGTGCTTCCTTATGTTTATCACTTTCCGTATGCGTCATATCATCTAAAACTGAAGCTGTTAATAATGACTCTAGTAAACCGATAATTGCAAGCATAACTGCGTACGGTAAAATAATCCCTAATGTCTCAAGTGTAAAAGGCACGTCAGGCATGCTAAAGAACGGTAATTCTTTCGGCAGACTTCCCATATCCCCGACTGTTTTTAACTGTAATCCGCTCATAAGTGCAATACTTGTCACGATGATAATTGAAATAAGTGTAGACGGTACAGCCGTCGTAATACGTGGAAATACATATATAATTGCAAGTCCTAATGCGACAAGTGCATACATTTGCCAAGTTGCATTTTTAAAATGTGGCAATTGCGCTGTAAAAACTAAAATTCCAAGTGAATTTAAAAAACCACTCATAACAGATTTCGGAACAAACTTCATAAATGAGCTCAGTTTGAACACACCAAAAATAATTTGGACAATCCCCGTTAATATTGTTGTAGCAAATAAATATTGCAAACCATGATCTTTAACAAGCGTTACCATTAACAATGCCATTGCACCTGTTGCAGCTGAAATCATTCCAGTTCTTCCGCCAACAAATGAAATGGTAACTGCAATACAAAAGGCTGCGTATAACCCAACGGTCGGATCCACGCCTGCAATAACAGAGAAAGCAATTGCTTCAGGGATTAACGCCAAAGCAACGACAATTCCTGATAGCACATCTCCTTTCACGTTGGAGAACCAGTCATTTTTTATCGTCTGAAACAAAATACCACTCCTCTACTCTTTTATCATTTGATTTTCTCCATAAGAAAATCTAAGCCGACTGCACGAAGGCTATTATATAACGAGTAGAGAGATTTTTGCTATGTAAAAGTTTCCTATCGAAATAGACGCTACCTCAGTAGCGCCTTTGCTCCCTTTATTAATGTCCACCGTGACCTTGACCACTTTCTTGCACAATCTCTAACCTCTCATCCAATATACCTTGTGTTTCAAATGAAATATCACTCGTACTCCCTAATAAGAAGCCGTGGTTATACGGACCAAGTGTTGGATCATCTTTAAACTTCGGTTGAATAGTAGCAAGGAAATCATACACTGGTTGTGAAGCTTTTCCTTCCTCTAATAAGATAACAGGTGCATGTTTACCCATATGTGAAAATGGTGCTCCTGCAACTGCTAAGTCTGGTGTTTTGTTTGAAACAAATGATACACCGTGACCTGGTTTTGTGAACCCCCATCCAAATTTTGTTTTTTCATCTTTAAACTTTGCAAATGCAATAGAATTTTCTACTGGAGTCTCTCCACTAATACGCGTTACTTTCCCGTATTTGCTTAACTCTTTTTCTACTTCTTTTGAAATGATTTTTTCTGGTCCTAGTACATATATATTTGCTTTATCTTTTCTCATCTTTAATGCCTCTATCGTCGCTTCTGGCACTTTATTCTTTTCTGTATAAAGTAATGGTTCTGGCATATGAGAAATCCAGTTTACAGCTGGTGTTGTATATAAAAGCCCTTCTTCTTCAGACGAACCGATAATAACACTATTTGGGTAGCTTCCTGTTATATCGGCATATTCTTTATCCACATCTTTTGCAAAGATAGCTGGATTCGTTTCCTTTATTTGCTTTACTTTATAGTCTTTTAATTGTTCGAGTGCGACTCCGCCTATATCACCCATCAACATAATTTGTGTTCCATCTTTCGTTCCGAGCGGATTTAGCCGTTTTATTTCTTTTAACGTCATCTCGGGTACCTTTTCTTTTTCTATAAATAGAATCGGTCCGTTATTCGGATGATGAATAAGGTCTGCACTTGCAATACCTAATTGCCAGTCGTTTACTGGTACTAAAATAACAGCGCCTGGCTGATTCTCTTTATGTGTTGCTGGCCATATCGTCTGCGAAGTTAATACTGCCATTTGAAGAGGATCATTTGTGTTTAATCTCGTTACATTTTTTAAACTTGTCGTTAATAAATCATTTGATGCACCTTGATTCATTTCTTTCGGTGCAGTTACCTCCTGATTCATTTTCATTTCCTTCTGCTCTGTTTTCTTCTCTTCTTTAGATTCATGATTTTTATGATCTGTATTTGTTTGTCCACATGCCGCAAGACCAACTGCTGTAATTATTGTTATCCCAAAAACTCGGGTCATTTTTTTCACTATACCGCCTCCGTATGAATCATTTTCGAGCCAATATCATTACCTAAAATGGAATTTCAACTTTACAATAACAAGCAATTCTGAAGAAATTATGCAGACGCATTACAATCTGCACCATTTCTTCATGATTTTGCATTACAATTTAAGTAAAGATTATATATGGAGGGCCCTCTATGATTGATATACTGCTCGTAGACGATGAACCGAGAATGCTTGAATTATTAACGCTTTATCTTACTCCAATTGGATATAACTGCATATGTGCACGATCCGGAGAAGAAGCGATTTCACATATAGAAAATCAAAACTTTAAATTTATTTTACTCGATATTATGATGCCAAAGATGGACGGATGGGAAACGTGCAAAAAAATCCGTTCATTTAGTAACGTTCCTATTATTATGGTTACCGCTCGTGATCAAACCATCGATGTCGTCCAAGGATTAAAACTCGGAGCGGATGATTACGTAACGAAACCTTTCCATGAAGAAGAGCTTTTCGCAAGAATTGAAGCTGTTTTAAGGCGAACAAATCAACACGCGCAAATCCAATATGACGGCATTTTATGGGATGAGGCAAAGCATTTCGTTTCTGTATATAATGAAGAACTTCTTCTCACTCCAATCGAATTCTCTTTACTTGGATTATTTTTACGTCATGTGAACTACGTATTGAGCCGCGATCAGCTCATTGAACGAATTTGGGGATTAAATACAAATACAGAAGATCGAACAGTCGATTCACATATTCGTAATTTGCGTGATAAATTACGAAAAGTAAATTTCCCTATTGATAATCATTTAAAAACTGTGTACGGAATCGGATATCGATGGGTTGATACTTTAGATTAAGGAGCAAAGCAATGAAGCGAATTTCTATTCAGCTCGGATTTTATTTTTTAATTGTTACACTTTTAATTGAAAGTGTTCTATTTGTTTTGCTTTATTATAGCCTTGTCAACAATAGAGTAAATGAAGAAATGACAGCTTTATTAAAGCGCGGAAATAGTCACAGAGATGTCCTTGAAAAGTATTTTGATAAGCAAACAATCTCCCATGTTGCGCTAATGGAATCCGAAGCCGAAACGACTGTTGTTATTACAAATGCAAATAAGGAAGTACTAGCTAAATCCAATGAAATAAATACTACTATAAAAAAGCATATTGAAAAGATGCAAACACGGACAGATCATGACGGAGCAATTATAGAAAATCATTGGAAAACATCTAATTATATATGTACAGTTAGTCCTATCATAGTAGCTGGAAAACATGAAGGGTATGTGTATATGTTTCTTGGGACAGAATCCATTGAAAAGTTGGTAAATGGATTAACGAAACAATTCATTATTGCTGGTGCCATCACATTTCTACTCACAGTCATTACCATTTTTCTTTTATCTCGGTTATTAACAAAACCATTGTTACACATGAAACATGCCACTGAAAAAATGAGTAAAGGCGATTTATCCGTTTCGTTAACGACTACTCGAAATGATGAAATTGGTGAACTAGCCTCATCAATTCAAACGCTTGCTAATGATTTACACTATATGAAAACAGAGCGAAGTGAATTTCTAGCAAGTGTTGCTCATGAATTACGAACACCTTTAACATACGTAAGAGGTTACGCAGACATTGCTTTAAAAGAAACCACATCTCCCAAGCAACGTTTACGATATTTATCTATTATAAAAGATGAGTCTGATTACATTACAAACTTAGTTCAAGATTTGTTTTCACTGGCACAAATGGAACAACATAACTTTTCTATTCAAGTAAAGGAAGTATATTTACACACCTTCCTGACTCGCATAGCCGAAAAAGTAAATGCCATATATAAAGAAAAAAACATTAGAGTTTCTTTCTCTTGTCCTCCTACACTGCTAGTGAACCTAGATGAACAACGCTTCGAACAAGTTGTGGTGAACATTTTAAATAACGCTTATAGACATTCAAAAGAGTATTCTCTTATCCACATTGCTGTTACTGAAGAACATAAAAGTATTTCCATTACAATTGAAGATGAAGGTGAAGGTATTCCGCTTGAAGACCTCCCTCACATTTTCGACCGCTTTTATCGAGTTGATAAAGCGAGATCACGAGCTACAGGCGGAACTGGTTTAGGATTATCTATCGTGAAAGAAATTGTAGAATTACACGGTGGAACTATTACTGTAACGAGCGAAGTCGATCACGGATCTTGCTTTATCATTTCATTACCATCTGTAAAGAAACACGACTACCATCAGTAGTCGTGTTTCTTTATCATTTTACTGTATAATATAAATTTACAAATTGCCCAAAACGTTTCGTATCCGTTAAAGTTAAATGAATTTCGGGATTCTTATCTTGAAATAACGGAACTCCAGAACCTAATATATGAGGTGTAATCGTAACAACATATTCATCAATTAAATTATTCTTAAAGAACTCCCTCAGTAGACTCCCTCCACCGACCATCCATATTTTAGATCCTTCTTGCTCTTTCAACCTTTTTGTAAACTCCACTACATCTTCACTTACAAACTCCACGTATTCATTTGAACCTTTTTCTGAGTTAGAGAAAACATAACATTTTTTATCTACATACGGGAATGTTTCCATATGCTCTACTACATAATCGTACGTTCTTTTTCCCATGATTATCGTATCAATTGTTTCATACATTTCTGTATAACCGTTATCTCCCTCTCCTTCTGTTTCCATTAACCACTGTAAATCATCATCTTCTTTGGCAATATATCCATCTAAGCTCGCCGCAATAAATAAAACAATTTCACGTGACATCTCTTTTCCTCCTTGCATCTCATCTTGATAATATATGATGTAAACAATATACTAACAATAAAACATGACAATTTATGTCATGTTAAAAAGAAAAAGGTGATACATTTGTCAAAAGCTAAACGCTTATTAGATATTCTTATATTTGCTTCTGCAAAAAAGACATTTACAGCGCAAGAAATAGCTGATGAATTTAATATTTCCGTTCGTACGGTTCATAGATATATTTTAGACTTGAGTGATATGGGATTACCCATTTACGCAGAACAAGGTCGTAACGGCGGCTATAAAGTATTAACGAATAGAGTCATTCCACCTATTTTATTTACGGAAGAAGAAGCAGTCTCCATCTTTTTTGCATTTCAATCTTTAAGCTACTACCGAGACTTACCTTTTAATACAGAAATCGATTCCGTTACACACAAACTGTACAGCTCTCTACAACATGATGCGAAAGCGAAAGTTGATAAAATACGCTCTTATATTGCTTTCTGGAATCCGAAGAGAACAATTGATACACCTCTTTTAAATGAAGTGTTAACCGCGGCTATTGAAAATAAAAATTTACACTTTCAATACGAATCTAAATCGGGGGTAAAAACAAAACATGTTCATCCTATCGGTGTATATGCTCATGACGGGCTATGGTACTTACCATCCTACGACTTCAGTAGAAAAAAAGTATTACTGTATCGCGTTGATCGTATTCTTTCTATATTATCAAAAGAAGAAAGTGAAAGTACGTTCATGAATTTAGAAGAATGGTTTGACTCTAGCTCTAACGTCATAAACATTCCTACTCAGTTACATGTTTTATTAACGACAGAAGGTGTGCGCCAATGTAAAAGCGTGCCTTACCTTGAAGAATTCGTTGTAGTAAATGAGGACGGGACAGGATATATACATTCAACAATTGATAAAGGAGAAATCAATTTTATTACGCCTTTATTTTATAGGCTTGGAAAAGATGCGCAAGTGTTAGAACCGATAGAATTGATAGATGGTTTACGTATACGTGCGAAAGAAATTTTACATATGTATGGAGACGAAAAAAGCTGCAAAATATAAGCAGCCTTTTTCGTCCATTTGTTTCTATTATTTTGACTGTTGACGAATATCAAACCACCAACGATGTTTCGCATTCATATTTTCAGTGTCGCCATTCCCTCTGTAATGGAAAGCATCTAAAAAGATTGAATTTAGTTTATCCTCATCTACAAAATAACCTAAGTTAACCTTCACCGTTTGTCCTGGTCGGATACTGCCAATATTATAAAAGCTTTTTCCGTCTCCGTGAGGTTCCAAGTAATCAACTTCACCCGTCATAATACGCGTTGCGTCCATTCCCTCTTCTTTAGCGTAGTTCCATGCATTCCCTTCAAATTTAAGCTGTTTTATAGATGGATGCATATAGATTTCTTCTGTCGACTTTTTACCAATATTTTTCACTGTTGTTGTTAAATAGACAAATTTAACATTAACTAATTTCGAATCTACTAATGTATCAATTGAATCTTTACCATTCCCTAATTTATATTCATCTCGTCTGTACGATAGTAATTTTCCCGTCTGATCTAAAGCCTTATTCTTGCTTAATATCTCTAGGCCAAGTTCATTAAAGTTCTCTTGTTTAAAATCTTTGATTGAATCAAAGACTTCAACTTTTTCTATCACATATTCAATTTGGCTGTTATCCATAGATATCGTTACTGGCACCTTTTGTCCTATATGAAATAGTCGTTTACTATCTTTTTTCAATGGAATCACCTTATTTTCTTTCGGTTCAGCTGCTTTGGTAAAGCGATTTTCATCATAATCTGCTATATATGATGCCTTTTCTTTTGACGTAGGCTCAAGTGAAATACTCCCTAACACATCTATCATTTGTTCTTCGTTTACATCGGATCCAATATAACTTTCTAACATAATCCCTTCTTTCTCAAAAAAGAGAAAGACCTTTCTGTCAAACATTACGTTGTTCTTTCCAGTTTCTTTATGAACAATTACTGCTTTCCTACCATTTATCTCTTTTTCTTCATAACTTTTTGAATATAAAGTTTGAAAATCCGCATTTTCTCCCACTCTCGAAAGAGCGAATGAAAATCCACCCATTGCGTCGTTATCTTTAAATGAATATTTCATAGCAGAATCATCAATTGCTTCCATATTTTCTGGCAATTTACCTATTTTCAACCTATACCACTTATCACTCTTTTTTGAGTCCTTGTTTGTTACCGAAACATTTACTTCGTAATTTTGTTTTTGGACAATCATATTGTAGACTTTTACTGCACCAAAAACTGTTGTCGGCATACCAATTAATAAGCAAGCAGCAGCGATTAACATACGATGTTTTTTACGCTTTTTCTGAGGTTGTCCATCTTTCAGCTTCATTTCCTCCATAAACTGTTTCTTTTTGCGCGTATATGTATGTGAAAATTCATGTTGTTCTTCGAGTTTATCGAAATCATCTAAAGCAATTTTTTCAGCAAGTTCATATATTTCTTTGGAGTTCTTTGAATTCGTCATGTTGTATACCTCCTATCATATTTTGGACTCGTTTTCGAGCGCGTTCAAACTGCTTGCGGACATTGGCCTCCGTTATCCCCATGACACTTGAAATTTCTTGATACGTTAAGTTATAGAAGACTTTGTACTTAAACACCTGTCTGTTAGATTCATTTAACTCTTTTAGCAATGTATCAATTTGAACCTCGGACATTACACGTTTTTCCCACTTTTCAATATTTTCATCTACTGTTTCTGTTGATTCTCTTTCATATTCTTCTAAAAATGTTTCATGTCGTCTATTTTTCCGGTAGCTATCAATCGCCTTGTTTTTCGCAACCCTCAAAATGTATCGTTTAAGCTCTTCAGTACTCAAGCTATGGAGCTTTTCCAAGTTCTTATAAAGAGTAATAAACGTCTCTTGAACCGAATCTTCGGCCTGCTGAATATTATTTAAAATAGAATACGCTACATAATAAACTTTTTGTTCATACAACTCATATAGCTCTTCCATCTTTTCATAATCGTTGTTTGTAACTTTCATATAATTCCTCCTCTCACTCTATATAACGAATGAGCGCTAAACTTTGTGACACTGTAAAATCTTTTTATAGATAAAATTTAATAATAGAATAAACAAAAGCCCAATTTCTCTATTTTAACTGAGAAATTGGGCTTTTTAATATTAGAATTTTCCTGACTGTATCTCTAAGAAAAATTCTTTTACACCTTTTCAATATGTAGTATTTGCTCTATCGCTTCTTTTAATAAATGCTTTGTCTCTTCAAAGTTATGATTCTGTTTTTCTCCCGATTGTACCATATAAAACTCAGCAAACGAGCGCTCTTTATATCTTGGTACGACATGCATATGATAGTGCGTAAGTTCATTAAAAATTCCACCATTTTGGCAAACTGTAATTCCATCTGGTTTATATACTGCCTTAATCGCTTTTGCAATAATCTTAAAAACATCCATAATGGATTTCGCTACAACGTCATCTAATTCGTCCACTTCTACAACATGTTGTTTTGGCACAATTAAAGTATGTCCTGTATAGAAAGGTTCATGATCTAGAAAGCATGTTACATAGTCATCTTCATATATTTTATATATAATTTCTTCTTCGTTGGCTAATTTACACCCTAAACATTCCATCATATTTCCCCCTTTATTAAAAACATAAAAACGTGAGAGCCGTATTCTCACGTTTTTATGTTTTATTTTATTAGTTCAATTGTTTCCGTAACCTTTATACTATCTTTTACAGATTGAACAATCGTGCAATTTTTCACTGCCAGTTGCAGTGCCTTATCCAACTGCTCTTCTGTAATGTTTTGTGCTTTAATTTTATAGTGCAAATGAACACTTTCAACTGGTTTTGATAAAGCTTCACTTCTACCAATTTCCGTTTCAATTGTAAACGTATCGTATGTAATACGTTTCTTTTCTAAAATTGTTCGAAAGACAATTGCACTGCATCCTGCGATAGAAGAAACGAGTAATTGTAAAGGTGAATACCCGTTTTCTTTTCCAATCGCTAATTGACCATACGATAAATCTGCCTCAATATCATCTTGTTTGATGGTTAGTTTCATTTGTTGTCTCCACCTTCATCGGTTTCTGCCGTTTCTTATTTATATAATAATATATGTAGCAGAAAATGATAAATGGAATACCACAATATAACGCCATTCTTTGTTCTGGAATAAACGCTAAACTAATAACAACGATACTATTTGTAATTAAAGCTAAAATGGGAACAATTGGATATAATGGTGTTTTATATTTTAAGTCCTCTAACTTTCCTCCGCCTTTTATATACTGACTTCTAAAGCGAAGTTGCGATAAAGCAATAATGATCCAACTTGAAACAGCTGATAAACCAGCTATAGATAATAAGTACATGTATACTGTATCTTCTGCAAGGAAGCTTGTTAATAAAGATAAAGCAGCTACAGCAATTGTTACAACTAGTGCTGTAATTGGAATACCACGCTTATTTACTTTCTGGAAAGATGCTGGTGCCATTCCTTCATTTGCAAGTGACCATAGTATACGCGTCGCTGCATATAATCCAGAGTTCGCTACAGATAATAACGCAGTAATAATAACGAAGTTCATAATATCAGCTGCGTATGGAATACCGATCTTATCAAATACGACTACGAATGGACTTTCAATTACGCCTGCTTCCTTCCAAGAAATTAATCCTACTAAAATCGTCATTGTTAAAATGAAGAATAACATGATGCGCCATACTGTATTACGGATTGCACGTGGAATTGTTTTTTCTGGATTTTCACTTTCTCCCGCTGCAATTCCGATTAACTCTGTTCCTTGGAACGAGAAATTAACTGTAATCATTGTAAGTAATACGGCAGCTAGTCCATTCGGGAATAATCCACCATCGCTTACAAAGTTAGAGAAAAGAGGTGCTGCTTCTTTTCCGTCATATGATATAAACCCTAATAATGCACTACCACCAAGAACAACAAATGCAAGAATTGTAACTACTTTAATACTAGAGAACCAAAACTCTAATTCAGCATAACTCTTCGCTGAGATAGCGTTTGAAGCATATAAAATAACGCCGAATACAAGGCACCATACCCAAACATCAACATTCGGAAACCATCTTTTCATCATTAAACCGATTGACGTTAATTCTAGTCCTACTGTTACTGCCCAGCCAAGCCAATATAGCCAGCCGATCATAAATCCCGTTCCTGGTCCAATAAACTTCGTCGCATACTTTTGGAAAGAACCTGAAACTGGCATTGCTACCGTTAACTCTCCCAGACAAAGCATTGTTAAATACATAATAAATCCGCCTACTAAATAGGAAAGGATGGCTCCCCCTGGTCCAGCCTGATTAATGGTGTAACCTGAACCTAAGAAAAAACCAGTTCCGATTACACCACCTAGTGCGATCATAAATAAATGTCTACTCTTCATCGTACGATGTAATTTCTCATTCGTTTGTTGCTGCATCTAAATCCTCCCCCTACCAATACCCCTATATCTTGTTAAAATTTTCTGATAATAAAAATATACACGAAAGCGATTACATTTTCTATATAAAATTAAAACTTTTCTGATAAAATAATATAAAAAATCGAATTATTGCAAGATTTAGATTCTATTTAGAGGAAAATAAGGAGAAACAAGGAAAAACCCTTACATATATTGTAAGAGTTAACGAAGTTCTAACCTTCTCGATAAAATTGATAAACTATAGTTTACAATAAAGTACATACAAGCTACTACTATAAACGTTGGAATCATATAATTTACATTTTGTCCGCTAATAATTTGAGCATTATGCATAAGCTCCGGTAGTGATATAACGACTGCTAGTGCTGTATCTTTCAGCAATGAAATAAACTGACTGACAAGTGGCGGGACCATTCTTCTTAATGCTTGTGGTAAAATAATGTGCCAAAGTGCTTGCACATACGTTAATCCTGAAGATCTTGCAGCCTCAATCTGTCCTTTTTCAATAGATAATAGGCCACTTCGAACAATTTCAGATATCATTGCTGATTCAAATATTGTTAAAGCAACAATTGTAGCCGTTATAATTTCTAATTTCAAGCCTGCTTCTGGAAGTGCAAAATACGTGAAAAATATAATTAAAAGTAGTGGTAAGTTTCGAATTACTTCAACGATAACTCCTAATATTTGTGAGACGATAGGGATTTTCATGTAGCGCAATATCCCTATTACACTACCGATAATAAAGCTAAGTATAATCGCTACGAGCGCTACCTCTAACGTTATAAGTAATCCTTTTAATAAAAACAGAATATGATCACCTGTTATTGCTCCCTTAAAATCCATTTACACCGCCTCCTTTGCTAAGCGTTTTTCTAAATAACGCACTAGCATACTGAGCGGAATTGTTAATATTAAATAAAACATCCCGACAAATATATAAACGTCGAACGTAACAAACGTCTTCGTTGAAATTAAATCTCCTTGATACATTAAATCCATACCAGCGATAATTCCGAGTATGGAAGAGTTTTTTACTAAATTGAGAAATTGATTTCCTAGAGGAGGGATTACAATTTTCATCGCCTGGGGTAAAACGACATAGTACATTGCTTGCGTATACGTCAGTCCTGAAGAACGCGCTGCTTCCATTTGCCCTTTCGCAACTGATAAAATACCAGCTCGAATAACTTCCGCAATAAACGCTGCAGTATATATGGTAAGCGTAACTGTTCCTGCTACAAGACCATTTAAAGTAATTCCTATTACAGGTAAAGCGAAATAGAATATAAATGCAATTAATACGAGCGGAATATTCCTTACAAATTCTACAATAGCAGCTCCTAACCAATTTAAAATGCGAATCGGTGCAATACGCATTACCGCCAATACTACCCCTAAAATAAAACTGCCTATTAATGCGATTACACTAGACAACACTGTATATTTAAAACCCTCTAAATACATATCAATGTTATTCGTTAATATAGAAAAATCAGGCACATATTCTCCCCTCTTTCTTTACAAGAAGAGGATGAGTACTCTCATCCTCTCACTTTTACTATTTATCACTTTACTTCTCTGGTTTTTGCCCAATCCATTTCTCATATAATTTGTCATACTCTCCGCTTGCTTTCATGTCTTTAATTAAGCTATTAATCTCTTTCGTTAAATCATCTGCACCTTTTTGCACTGCAATTCCGTACGGCTCATCCGTAAAAATTTTCCCGACAACTTCATAATTTGAATCTTGTTTTGCCATGCCGTAAAGAATTGCATTATCTGTCGTTAAAACATCACCTTTTCCTGCTTTTAACGCTGTAAATGCCTCACTGTAATTTTCAAATTCTAATACAGTCGCTTCTGGTGATTTTTGACGAATGTTATTTGTCGATGTTGAACCTTTTACTGCTAACACTTTTACGCCCTTTTTCACATCATCAATACTTTTAATATTGCTCCCTTTTTTCACGAGTAACGATTGCCCTGCTTTAAAATATACATCTGAAAAATCGACTTCTTTTTTACGTTCTTCTGTAATTGTCATTGTTGCAATAATCGCATCAATGTCACCGTTTTTCAGTAGTGGAATACGCGTTTTAGATGTTACCTCTTTCAACTCTAGTTTCTTTTCATCCCCAAGAATCTTTTTCGCAAGCGCCTTTGCAACATCAACATCAAATCCTTCTACCTGCCCTGTCGAAGGATTTTTCAATCCAAATAAGTTCGTATCATTCTTCACCCCAACTACTAACTTCCCGCGCTTCTTAATTTGCTCAACGGCTCCGCCTTGCTTCGTATTGGTTTCTTTCGCCTCATCTTTTTTACTTCCGCATCCAGCAACGACAAGTACGAATAAACATGAAAATACAATTAAGGTAAACAACTTTTTCATTTTAAGCATAAAATTCCTCCTTTAATGGTTTAACACTCGGCTTAAAAATAGACGCGCTCTTTCTTGTTCAGGGCTCGCAAAAAATTGCGCCGGTGTTGTATCCTCAATGATTTTGCCATCATCCATAAATAAAATCCGATCGGCTACCTCCCGCGCGAATCCCATCTCATGCGTGACAACAACCATCGTCATCCCTTCTTTAGCTAGCGTTTTCATAACATCAAGTACTTCCCCGATCATCTCCGGATCAAGAGCAGACGTAGGCTCATCGAATAGCATAATTTCCGGCTGCATCGCAAGCCCTCTAGCAATAGCCACCCGTTGCTGTTGTCCTCCGGATAATTGATGTGGATACACGTTAGCCTTCTCTGGAATTCCTACTTTCTCTAAATAAAACATCGCTGTTTGTTCTGCTTCCTCTTTTGAAATTTTATTTACTTTAATAGGTGCTAATGTAATATTTTGAAGAACTGTTTTATGTGGATATAAATAAAAATGTTGAAAGACCATTCCGATATTTCGGCGTAATTCATTCATATCTGTTTTCGCATTGTGTACCTCCGTATTTTGTACAATTAACTCTCCATCTGTAATTGACTCTAACTGGTTTATACACCGAAGTAATGTACTTTTTCCTGATCCAGAAGGCCCAACAACTACTACCACTTCACCTTTTTTCACTTGCACATTAATATCTTTTAAAACTTGAAAGTTACCATAATATTTATTTACATTACGAAACTCTATCACCATACTCACCCCTTCCCCTAACAAAGCATGTACATTCTTTTTATATTCAAAAATAGGCAAAAAAATAACTTCCAGCCTCATTTTGTCCATAAAAAAAGCAAAGGAATTTCCCCTTTGCTTTTTCATTTCTATTCCATTACGATACTTCTTCTTTCTTATCTTTTCCATATTCATGCTCCCAGAAATCAGCATTTTTAATTCCTAATGGCCCTGGATCGAATACTGGATCTTTTCCTTCTTTTTTCTGCTTTTCATAATCCTTTAATGCAACTAATGCAGGTTTTTGTAATAGTAAAATCGCAATGATATTTACCCATGCCATAATTCCTACACCGATATCGCCTAAAGCCCAAGCCGTTGCTGCTGTTTTGATACAACCGTAGAATACAGCTCCTAAAAATACAAACTTTAGTACCATAGACAGCCAAGGGCGGTCTTTATCACGATTTAAGTACGCGATATTCGTTTCTGCAATGTAGTAATACGCCATAATTGTTGTAAATGCAAAGAATAGTAACGAGATTGCAACGAAACCGTTTCCAAATCCAGGGAAAACAGATTCTACCGCTGCCTGTGTATATCCCGGCCCTGGCTGAGCACCATTTAATTTATTTACGATAAAGTTTTTTCCGCTTGCATCAAATACGTTATACATGCCTGTAATAATCATCATAAATGCTGTTGCTGAACAAACAAATAATGTATCAATGTAAACGGAAAATGCTTGCACTAAACCTTGCTTAGCTGGATGTGATACTTCAGCTGCTGCCGCTGCATGTGGCCCTGTTCCTTGCCCTGCTTCATTAGAGTAAATACCTCGTTTTACTCCCCAAGAAATTGCTAAACCGATAATACCACCAAATGCTGCTTCTAATGCAAAAGCGCTTCTTATAATTAACATAAATGCTTCTGGCAATTTTTCAATATTCATAGCGACAATAACACAAGCTACTAAAATATACCCAACAGCCATAAACGGTACGACAACTTGCGCTACGTTAACAATTCTCTTTACTCCACCGAAGATGATAAGAGCTAATACAACAACTAATAAAGCCCCTGATAGAGTAGTATTAATTCCAAAAGCTGTCTCTAAACTTACAGCAATACTATTTGCTTGCACACCCGGTAATAAAAGCCCCGTTGCAAGAATTGTCGCTGCAACAAATACTAGAGCATACCATTTCACACCTAAACCTTTTTCAATGTAATAAGCAGGTCCACCGCGAAACTGTCCCTGATGCTTTGTCTTATAGATTTGTGCTAATGTAGATTCTACATAAGCTGATCCTGCTCCTAAAAAGGCTACTGCCCACATCCAAAATACAGCTCCTGGTCCGCCGAAGGCAACCGCCGTTGCTACCCCAGCTATATTCCCTGTTCCAACGCGTCCAGATAACGAAAGCGCTAACGCTTGGAATGAAGAAACACCCGCCTCTGATTTTTCTCCTTTAAATGTCAGCTTCACCATTTCTCCTACATGCCTTACTTGTAAAAACCTCGTTCGAATTGAAAAATATAAACCTGCTCCTAAACATAAATAAACAAGTGCTGGACTCCAAACAATATTATTTAACCAATTTACGAAAGCTTCCAATATTCCCCCTCCTTTTTATCAAGAATATTCAGAATATATAAAAATTATAAATGTATACCGAATCTATGACAATATTATTTTAATAAAATAAACATATTTTTGTATAAAAAAACAAAGTATATATTTGTTTTATATACTTTGTTTTGAACAGAATGTATTATATATTCACAATTGCTTCTTTTTTTATAATTCTTTCGTATAGCTCTTCTGATAACTTTCGGAAATTATCTGGCATATCTTTCCCTTTAAATTTCTTTTGGATCGTGCCATATAAACCTATATCGCGTAAACGTAAAAATAACGGCAACGATTCATACCAACTATCCGCTAGCTTATGTTCATATTCGTATCCTTTTCTTAACACTTGTAATTGTTTACGAGCAAAATCGGTCTTCTCTTCCGCTGTCCACGGTGTAAATAGAACAGAGTAATAAAGAACCATCGCTAAATCGTGTATAAAGTAATTATAAGCCGCATCATCAAAATCAAAGATTGTTAGCTCTTTACCATCATAATGAAAATTTCCTGGATGAATATCCCCATGCATAAGGCCGAACGTTTCTCTTTCAATTGGAAGAGCTTTTATCTCATCCATTAATACCGCAGCGATCTTTTTCACTTGATCATCTTCTAATTCATTAACAATCCCACTCTCATCTTCTTCCCACGTATCACGGTAGTCTGTTTTAGAATAATCCATTGTAAGGCGATGCAGTTGTCCAATCGCTTTTCCCCATGCTTCAAAGTAAGCGTCTCCCCAATAAGGCGATTCCGCTCCTTTTACTTGCTCACCTTTTGCATATGTAAATAAAGAAGCGAAAAAGAAAGTTTCATCCTCTGCTCTGATTTCTTCTACAAGATTTTGAGATGCTGAATAAAGGGGTCCTGCTACCTTTGCCCCATTCTCCGCAACATATCGTAAAAAATCTAGTTCAGCTTCGACTTCTTTTTTAGAACGATGAGAAGAGTGGGTTAAACGCAATACGTAATCTTCGCCACGATCACCCTTTGCCTTAAAAATATAATTTTCAAAATCTCCAAGTGGCTTTTCTTCCACTGTTACATGAAATGTCTTTGCTGCTCTTGCTAAAATTTCTTTTGTAAAAACTCGTTCTACTGCTATTTCCATATGTATCCCTCCTATATATCTTCTTAATTCGACACAAATGTGAGAAGTACTGCTATGAAATTGAATAATGTGTGGACAATCATAGCCGATAAAATAGAATTTGTTTTCTCATATAACCAAGCAAATACTACTCCACTTAAAAAGTTTACTGGTAATGTGTTATATGTTGGAATATGAACAACAGTAAATATTATGGAACTTATAAGTATACCGCCCCACATACCATACCTATCACGAAAAAATGTATAAAAAACACCTCGATATAAAATTTCTTCATAAATCGGTGATATAATCGCTGCTCCAATTACCGCGATACAAAACGAATATATTGATTTATCATTTTGGACCGTCTCCGTTTTACTATTTTCAAAAGAAATCCCCATTTTCTCCATTATCACTAATACAGCAATACTAACTACAATTAAGGCAATCAATGCTATAACTGTCCAGAAAAAATCTTTCCATGAAAGCTTTCGAATTCCAATATCTTTCCAAGACAGTTGATATCTTTTTATACAAAAAAGATAAACTACAGTAGTAAATATCACTGCCATTATAAATCCCATTAATACTCCAGCATATAATGAGTTCCCTATTATTTTTAAAGCATATTCATAAAAAAGAGCTTCAACTGTTACTGGGACAATAAGAAATACGAAAACTAATAAATATAAAATTTCTTTCCATCCCCACATACTTTTCAAAATCATATACTCCATCCCTCCACTCCGTGTTTCTTTAAGTATAGAAGGTGACGTAACGTAACTTTCAAGTTTATTTTTTTCAAATAACCCAAGCATAAATTTCTCACAAAAAGCAAAAATTAACAGGAGTAACTTTATTCTAATAGAGGTGGAAATTATGACTGAACAGGAAAATTCAAAACAAGATAATAGTAAAAAGTATATGTTTCCATCACTTTCAGAAAACATTAATTATATCGAAAATAAGTTCTGTCATTCAGACGATATAAAAAAATTAGATCTCCCTTTTCAAAACGGAAAAGGAACAATCCTATATATCGAATCTTTAGCAGACCCAAATCTAATTCATCAATTAGCCCTTGAGCCTTTATTGACGCGGTCAGATTTAGCTTTAGATAAAGCTTTTTCTACATTAAATATGAAAAAGGAAACGAATTTAAATTATGGCGTGCAGCTCTTATTACAAGGTAAATCCTTATATTTTCATGAACACGTCGACAGTTTTTGTATTTTCGAAACAGCTTTATCTTTAAAGAGAGATATAGCAGAGCCTGATAATGAAGGGATTGTGCGCGGTCCACATACTGGTTTTGTAGAGGATCTAGCAACTAATTTAACCTCTATTCGTAAACTCATTAAGAGTCCAAATTTAGTTGTTAAGTATTTTACAATCGGTGAAGAAATGCACACGAAAGTGGCAATTGCTTATATGCAAAATATAGCGAATGACGATTTAATTACAGAAGTGAAAAGAAGATTAGAAACGATTAAAACGGATGCACTTATGCCTCCAGGATATATACAAGAATTTATAGAGGATACGTCTTTCTCACCATTTCCGCAGCAATTAAATACAGAGCGTCCAGATAGAGTCGCAGCAAATTTAATGGAAGGACGAGTTGCTATTTTATCTGACGGTGATCCAACAGCACTTATCGTTCCTGTTACGTTATTTGCTTTCTATCAATCACCAGATGATTACAATAACCGCTGGATTGTCGGTTCTTTCGTCCGAATGATTCGCTTAGTCAGTTTTTTGATTGCTTTTCTCTTACCAGCTATATATATCGCAACCGTAGCCTTTCATCCTGATGTATTGCCGCTTGAACTTGTGTATACAATTAAAGCTTCATTAGAGAAAGTACCGCTCCCTCCTATTTTTGAAGCTCTCTTGATGGAATTGATTTTCGAATTATTACGGGAAGCTGGTATTCGTTTACCAAGCCGAGTTGGCCAAACAATCGGTATTGTAGGTGGTTTAGTAATTGGTGATGCAATTGTAAAAGCTGGACTCGTTTCTTACACAATGATTATCGTTGTAGCTTTAACTGCAATCTCATCTTTTCTCGTTCCATCAAACGATATGAGTTCAGCAGTTCGAATTCTTCGTTTTCCATTAATGATTCTTGCTGCCATATTCGGATATTTAGGAATATCATTCGGTCTCATTATAACTTTCGTTCACCTATGTCAGCTTCATTCTTTTCATACACCATATCTTTCTCCTGTTGCACCAATGCGGATTAAAGATATGAAAGATTCTTTTGTAAGACTACCAATTTGGTCATTTTGGGAACGACCACATGATCCAAAACCGAAAAAAATGCAACGCCAACACGTAACGAGAGAGGATGAGAATGGTGACAAACACGCAAAGTAAAATTTCACTTGTTCAATTTACCTTTTTCGTTATTCAATGCCAAATCGGAGTGGGGATACTTTCTCTACCTAACCGTCTTCACCCGATAGCAAAAGGTGGTGGATGGATTTCTGCACTCATCGCCGGGCTTGCGATTCAACTTATTATTTTACTTATGTGGTTTTTATTAAGAAGATTTCCCGATGCAACTATGTATGACATTTCTTCTATAATGTTTGGTAATAAATTCGGAAAACTATTAGGTTTTTTATATGTTCTTTATTTTACGCTTATCGGTATGACAGTTATGTTAAATGCTTGTAATGTCATTAAAGTATGGGTTTTACAAGCAACTCCATGGTCTGCAATTCTCATACTATGTACAATAGCTTGCTGTTATATAGCTTATAACACGTTTAAAGTCATCGTACGATTTTATGTCATGGCCTCTATTCTTATTATTCCAATGGCTCTTTTAATTGCCCTAGGACTCACGCGAGCTGATTTTTCTTATATTTTTCCTATTACAGAAGCCGGATGGTGGAATATTATTCAAGCATCCAAGGAAACAATTACAGCTATGTATGGTTTTGAAATTATTCTTATCGCTTTCCCAAAAGTAAATGGGAATCCTGTGGCACGACTAAAAGCAATTTCTATCGCGAATGGATTTGTAACTCTTTTTTATACTTTTACTGTTTGGATTTGCTTTATCGTATTTAGTCCGAAACAAGTTGAGCTTATTCCTGAACCAGTTGCTTACTTATTACGCTCTTTACACATCGGAATTATAGACCGGACTGATTTACTCTTCATACCAATTTGGATGATAACTGTTGCTGCTTCTATCGCTAGTTATTATTGTGCTGCTTCTATCGGAATCGGACATATATTCAACCTTACTAATCATAAAAAGGCTGTTCCAATCGTTGGTATTATTGCTTTTAGTGTAGCCTTGTTTATAGATACACCGGAAGAATTAAAAGTAATCTCAACTTTCACTGATAAGTTCACCTATATTTTCATAGTTGTCCTCCCTCTTTTATTTCTACTTTATTCTGTGATACGAAATAAGAAAGGAGAACAGTATGTTCAAAAGAAAAGCTAAATTACTTTCTATATTATGTGCTAGTTCCCTCCTTTCTGGCTGTTGGGATCAAGAACCATTAAGAGAAGCAAGGTTAGCTTATAGTATTGGATCTGATATTACGGAAGAGAATAAACTCCAGCAAACAATTGAGCTCGTAAAAAGTTCAAGCGGCGAGCAATCTTCATTTGAGAATGAAATACATTCAGCAACGGGGCATAACATAAGGGATACAAGCGATGCTCTAAAAAAAAATGTGACTGGAAATATTCGCTATTTCAAATATGGTGTTCAATTACTAGGAACCAAAATTCTAAAAAAAGGTATATTACCTTATTTAGATGTCAGCTTTCGGGACCCAACAAACCCAACTGCTTTAGTAAAACTTATTGCAGTAGATGGTGAAACATCCGAGATACTAGAAAAAAAGAAAGTAGGAAATTTACTAATTGGAGATTTTCTAAAGAAAAAAGTGAAAAGCTTAGAAGATATGAGTGTATTTCCAAAAGAAACTTTGGAGACAGCCGCTACAAAAATGTTAGACCCCGGTAAAGACTTTACCCTCCCTTCTATAAAAATAAAAGGAAAAGAAGTTATTACAGACGGGTTGGCTTTATTTAATAAAGACAAATTAACTGGGCATTTACCTTTGAAACAATCTGTTTTATTCGTTTTATTAACTGGAAAAATGGGAACAAGCGCACGTATAACTCAAAAACTTACTAGTGATGAATCGAAGAAGACATCCGATTATTTAACAATGGAAATTAGCAATAGAAAACTAAAACGAGACTTAAAAATAACAACAGATAAAAAAGGAAATGTTTATGCTCACATTAAGCTTCAATTAAAAGTTATAGCCCTTGAAGCTCCGAGAGATAATCTTTACAAAATGGATGAAAGAAAAAAACTAAATAAGGAACTATCCAAACAGCTCACGAAAGAAGCGAAAAAAATAACGAAAAATTTACAAAAGGCAAATTGTGATGCTTTCGGAATTGGTAGACATCTTATCGCTTATCATCCTGACCTATGGAAGAAAAAAAATTGGAATAAAGATTATGCAAAAGTAAAATTTAAGCCTGAGGTAGAAGTAAGCATTTTGTATAGTGGTGTCTTAAAATAAAAGGTTGTATGCCACGCAGGCATACAACCTTTTATTTCGTATATCGATATACAATTGATTCATATGGTCTTAAGTCAAGGTTTGTAATATCCTTGCTGGAATCTTTATAATTCGACAGTAATACTTCTTGTTTCATTCCATCTAATTGAACGTGCGCTGGAACAGAGTACGTTATTTCCTCTCCATAGAAGTTATTTATAACAAGTAGCACTTCACTTTCTGTAGTACGAGTATATGCCCAAATTTTAGGATCATTTTCATCCAAAATAGCATATTCTCCTTCTGCAATTACATCATACGTTTTTCGAAGTTCGATTAACTTTTTATAATGATAAAATACAGACTCTTTATCTTCTAGTGCCTTCTCTACATTTATTTCTTTAAAGTTTTCAGCCACCGAAATCCAAGGTGTACTTGTTGTAAAGCCACTGTTCATATTTTCATTCCACTGCATTGGAGTACGGGAGTTGTCACGAGATTTTTGTTTTAAAATCCCGATAATCTCTTCTTTTGATAATCCTTCTTCCAGCTTTATATCGTATATATTTAACGATTCTACATCGCGATATTGCTCAATAGACTCGAATTTAGGATTCGTCATGCCGATTTCTTCACCTTGATAAATATAAGGTGTGCCCTGCAACATATGCATGGCTGTCGCTAACATTTTCGCAGATTCATTTCGATACTCTTTATCATCACCAAAGCGTGACACAATACGAGGCTGGTCATGATTACACCAGAATAACGCATTCCATCCCCCGCCCTTTTGCATTTCAATTTGCCAATTAGACATAATCTCTTTTAATTTAATAAAATCAAAATCAGCCTTCGTCCACTTATCACCATTCGGATAATCAACTTTTAAATGATGGAAACTAAACGTCATACTTAATTCATTACGCTCAGGGTTTGAATATTTAATACAATTATCAATTGTCGTAGATGACATTTCTCCAACTGTAATTACATCTTTCCCTTCAAAAACATTTCGGTTCATTTCTTGTAAATATTCATGCACACGCGGGCCATCTGTATAATATTTACGTCCATCGCTTGTCGCTGTACTTCCGTCATCATTTAAGAATTGTTGATCTTTTGAAATTAAATTAATAACATCTAATCGGAATCCAGTTACCCCTTTATCAAGCCAAAAGCGCATCATATCATATATTTCTTCACGAAGTTTTTCATTTTCCCAGTTTAAATCCGCTTGTGTTTCATCAAATAGATGTAAATAATATTGCTCTGTCTTCTCATCATATTTCCAAGCAGATCCACCAAACTTAGATTGCCAATTATTTTTTTCATCACGCCAAATGTAATAATTTCGATATGGACTATTTTTATCTTCCTTCGCTTCCTTAAACCACTTATGCTCCGTCGAACTATGATTTACAACGATATCAAGCATAATTTCAATATTACGTGCTTTCGCCTCCTCTAAAAGCTCTTCAAACTCTTCCATCGTTCCGTAAGATGGATCAATACGGTAGTAATCACTTACATCGTATCCATTATCATTTTGTGGTGATTGGTATATCGGTGTTAACCAAATATAATCTACTCCGAGTTCTTTTAAATAATCTAGTTTCTCTGTAACCCCTTTTATATCACCGGTTTCTTTATTGTAATAGCTATTAAAGCTCTTCGGATAAATTTGATAAACTACACTTTTATGCCAATCCTTCATGTTTAACTTCCTCCTACTTCTGTTTTACTCGCTTTGCAAATAACCACGTTAACGTAAATGGGATTACAACTGCGATAATCATTCCGACAATAAACATTGGAATCGATTTCGGAATGATAGAAATAAATGCGGGTAATCCGCCAATTCCGATAGCCGGTGCTAATACACCATTTAACGTAATAAATATTGCTGCCACAGCCGATCCTATAATTGCGGCATAGAACGGGAATTTATTTCGTAAGTTTACACCAAACATAGCTGGCTCTGTAATACCGAAATATGCTGAGATTGCTGATGTAGATGCCATACTTTTATCATTTTGATTTTTAGAAATCCAGAACATCGCAAGTGCCGCACTACCTTGCGCAATGTTAGAAAGAGCAATCATTGGCCAAATGAATGTACCTCCGTGTTGTGCAATTAATTGTAAGTCGATAGCAATAAACATATGATGCATACCTGTAATTACAAGCGGTGCATATAATGCTCCAAACAATACTGCTCCAACTACTGGTACTGTTTCATATACACCTACTAATCCAGCTGTTAATAAATCTCCAATATGACGTGTAACTGGACCAATAATCCCTAATGCTAGCACACCTGTTACGACAATCGTTGTAATTGGTACAACTAACAATTGAATTGCATTTGGTACATGTTTCTTTAAGAAGATCTCCACTTTACTTAATACAAATGCTGCTACTAAGACCGGTAGGATTTGACCTTGATACCCTACTTTTTCAATTTGAAATAATCCTAAAATATCGAAGTACTCAATCTTTTGTCCATCTAAACCAGTTGCTGCTTTTCCGTAATCCCACGCGTTTAATAATGCTGGATGCACAAGCATTAATCCCATAACAATTCCTAATATCGGACTACCACCAAAACGCTTCGTTGCTGACCAACCGACAAGTGCTGGTAAGAATACGAAAGCTGTATTCGCCATCATATTAATTAAATCCCAAAGCCCACTTAAGTTTGGATACACATCTAATAAATTTTTACCTTCAAAAAATAAGTCCTTCGCCCCTAATAGGTTGTTAATTCCCATTAGTAAACCAGCTGTTACGATTGCTGGTAATATCGGCATAAATACATCTGAAAATACTTTTACAAACTTTTGAGCTGGATTTAACTTTTGATTTCCAGAATCTTTTACGTCAGCTACTGTCGCTTCCTTCATACCTGCAAGCGTTATCAATTCAGCATATACTCGATCAACATCTCCTGGACCGATTACAATTTGAAATACCCCAGCGTTATGGAACGCTCCCTTCACTAATGAAACAGATTGTAATTTATCGTTGTCTATTTTACTTTCATCTTTTAAAGCGATACGGAGTCTCGTTACACAGTGTGCAGCTTGTTCAATATTGTCTTTCCCACCAATATACTGCAACACTTCCTCTGCTGTTTTACGATAGTCTTTCCCCATATTCCCGTCCCTCTTTTCTTTTTTTGATACCGTTTACAATTACATATTAACTCGTATATATAAGTTAGTCAACACTCGTATATACGAGTTTGTCATTTTTTTATAAAAAAAGAGATGAAACGTTATTACGTTCCATCTCCTTATTTTCTCCGCGCCACATCTGAAAAATGAAAAATATCTAAGCGGTGGCGGGATTCTGTATATTCGAACTGACTTCCATCATAAAAATGCGTAAAGTTTTTCACGACAACAACATAGTCTGTTCCATTTAAATCTAAATACTTTCTATCGTCCTCTGTACATGGCTGTACTTCAATTACTCTCTGCGAATAACTAATATGAAGACCTAGTTCTTTCTCAATGTATTTATAAATGGACTGCGCTGCAATTTCACTCGTTAATCCAGGGATATATTCCGATACAAAATGATTAATATCTAAAATTACTTTTTCTCCATCAATATTCCGTACGCGTTTAATATGATCTATTTCTGTTTTCTCTTTCACATTTAATAGCTTTGCAACCTCTTTTGTCGCTTTTACTTTCTCCATTTCCACGACTTCTGTAATACAATGGCGTCCTAAACGTTCATTTTCTTCTTGGAAGCTTACAATGCCACCAAAGTTGAATTCAATGTTTTTTCGCTTTAAAACAAAGACACCTTTTCCATGTATTTTTTGAACATATCCACGCTCTTGTAATAAATCTACAGCTTTTCTTACTGTACCTCGGCTCGCTTCATATTGCTTCATTAATTCAGTTTCTGATGGGATTTTGCATCCCTCTTTTAATTGTTTATTATCAATAGACTTACTGATTTCTGTATAAATTTGTTCATACTTGCTCATCATCTACAATAGCCCCTTGTCACCTTCTAATTCTATATGTATTATACCATGCTACTCTCTTCTGCCAATCTCTCACTTATTTTCCAGTATAGGAAAAATACAGGTAAATATTTAATCTTTAAAACGTATTTTTATAAAAATTTTTATATTTTTCTTTTCATTCAAAAAAACATGTAGTATACTAACTTCAAAATCAGAGGAGAAAGGGAGCAAAGAACTATGCTTACTTATACAACAATTGTAGTTACATTTGCACAAAAACATCATCATCATACGTAACCCTTGAAACCTAGCGGAAAAATTACGCGTAGGTACAAGGGTTATTCCCGTTGTACCTACGTTAGGCGAAGAGCCATGTAGGTATTTTTTATCTACATGGCTCTTTTTTTATTGCCAAAAAGCTAGTAAAAAATGATATTTAAGCAAAACTTACTACAAAGGAGTTAACAAAAATGGAAACGAAAAAATGGGGATTATGGATTTTAACAGCTTTTGTTATCGGAAATATGGTTGGTGGTGGCGTATTTATGCTCCCAGCAAATTTAGCACAAGTATCAGGTTCAATGGGTTCTACACTTGCATGGAGTATTACAGGACTTGGCGTATTTATGATTGCACTCGTATTTGGAAATTTAGCAATCCGAAAACCAGAATTAAAAGCGGGGCCACAAAGCTATGCTCAAGCGATGTTTCCTTCAAAAAAAGCGGGTAAAGTTGCAGGATATAGTATGGCATGGGGATATTGGGCTGCGAACTGGGCTGCAACAGCATCTGTTATTATTTCCTTTGCTGGATATTTATCAACATTCTTTCCAGTTTTACAAAGTAAGCAAATTCTCTTTTCAACGAACGGATTTTCACTAGAACTTGGAAAAGGATTAACGTTCCTCGTATGTAGCCTTATGTTATGGGGAATTCAATATATTCTTTCTCAAAATATTGATCGTGCTGGAAATATGAATCTTCTTGCTACTATTGCAAAAATTATCGGATTTACAATGTTTATTGTAATCACATTATTCATTTTCAATGCCTCTAATTTCGGAGATGGGCAAACATTTATGAATGAAGCAGGACAATCCATTTCTTTAGGTGGACAAATCAATTCAGCTGCTATTGCAACACTTTGGGCGTTCATCGGTATTGAATCGGCGGTCATGCTTTCTAATCGTGCAAAATCTCAGCGCGATGTAAAAAAAGCTACCATTTTTGGATTAATTATCGCTCTTCTTATTTACATGTCAATTACTCTACTTACAATGGGCGCTCTCCCGCAAGATGCTTTAAAAGAGTCTCAAAAGCCATTAGTAGACGCATTAAATTTAGCAATTGGCAATAAAGGTGCATATATAATGGCTTTACTTGCACTTGTATCTTTATTTGGATCTACAGTTGGCTGGATCGTTGTTAGTTCAGAGGTACCTTACCAGGCAGCAAAAAATGGACTTTTCCCTAAGTTTTTCGCGAAAACAAATAAAAAAGGTAGCCCTTCAAAATCATTATTGATTACAAATGTAATGACGCAAATTTTCTTATTCTCAACGATTTCTGGTACCGTATCAGAAGCTTATAATTTCGCTATCGTTGTAGCAACATTAGCTTATTTAATTCCATACCTTGTTTCTACGCTGTACCAATTCAAATTAGTTATTACAGGAGAAACGTATGATATAATGCCTGGCTCTCGAATAAAGGACGGCATCATTACTACATTAGCATTCATATATTCTATTTGGGTTATCAAAACGGGAACTGCTGATTTAAAAACGTTCTTCTTAGGAATCGGACTGTTCGTATTAGGTCTTATTCTCTATCCAATACTAATGAAAAACTCACAAAAAATGAATTAAAAAAGAGAAGCTACGCTTCTCTTTTTTATATGAAATCTGTAGTTAACTTTTCTTTTAACTCTCCTACAGATAAAGGTTTCGCATAATAAAATCCTTGCACATAATCACAACCCATAGATTGTAATAAACTTTCTTGCTCTACTGTCTCTACCCCTTCAGCAACTACTGCTAAATGTAAGCTATGGGCAATTTCAATAACAGATTTTACAATCGTTCGCTCTGGTTGTGCATGATCATAATGAAATTCACGAATAAAATTACGATCAATTTTTACTATATCTAGCGGTAGTTGTTTTAAATAATATAAGGAAGAATAACCCGTTCCAAAATCATCTAAAGCAATTAAAATACCCATATTTCTTAATTCTTGTAATGTAGCAATAATATAATCAAAATGACGAACAGCAATGCTTTCCGTTATTTCTAAAATTAAACGATTCGGTGGAAATCCAGTTCTCCTTAAAATGCTACGTACAGATAAAATAAAACGCTTTTGCATTAATTGTTGTATGGATAAATTCACAGATAACTTTAGTCCTTCTTCGTACTCTGGCAATGTTTTAAACAAGCGACATGACTTTTCTAATACCCAGTCTCCTAATTTTATAATAAGTCCAGATTCTTCAGCCACTGGGATAAATTCGCCTGGTGAAATAGGTCCTTCTTCTGTCGAACAACGCGCTAAAGCTTCAATACCAGTATATTTCTTCGTTTTCAAATCAATAATAGGCTGCAGTGCCACATCTAACTCTTCATCACGAATTGCCTTTTGCAAAGCAAATTCAATTTTCATTCTACGATTTATTTTCGCACGTAACTCATCTGTAAAGAAGCACGCTGCATTTCTTCCCTGTTCTTTCGCACTATACATAGCTAAATCTGAATTCTTCAATAGAGTTTCTACATCTTGTCCATCTTGCGGATATGAGCACAGTCCTAGACTAGCTGAAATGTATACTTCATGACCTTCAAGTATAAATGGCGCCTGAAAGCATGACAGCACAGATGTCGCTAGCTGCCTCATCTCATCTTGTGTATGATTTTTTGTTAACAACACAAATTCGTCGCCACCCAGCCTAGCCAGAACATCTTTCTCTCCTAGCACATAATGCAACCGTGAAGCAACTTCGCTTAAAAGTAAATCTCCTATCATATGACCTAGCGTATCGTTTACTAATTTAAAACGATCCAAATCAAAATAAATCATACCAAACTCTCTTTTATCTGCAATTAATTCGTTAACAGTCGTTATTAATTGTAAACGGTTCGGTAAACTCGTTAAAGCATCATGATACGCAAGCTCCCTATAACGACTTTCGCTTAACCGTAACCTCTGTTCTGCTTCTTTCCTACTACTAATATCATTTCGGATCGCAATAAATTGATATGGCTCTCCTTTTTCATTTAAAAATGGAACAATTGTTGTTTTAACCCAATAATATGTACCATCTTTTGCTTGATTTCGAATCTCACCTCTCCATACTTTTCCGCTCAAAATACGCTTCCATAACATTTGAAAAAATGTTTTCGGGTGATGTCCTGAATTTAAAATACGATGATCTTTCCCTATTAACTCTTCTCGTGTATATTTGGAGATTTCACAAAACTTATCATTTACATATGTAATAAGACCCTTTCGGTCTGTAATCGCAACAATTGAAGACTCATCTAATGCTAACTTTAAATCTCGCAATGAAGATTCATATAATGCATGACCTCTTTGTTCTAGCATGCGCATCTCTCCTTGCTTCCTATCTGACTAAAACACAACTTGTTTCTTTTCATAGAAATAGAGATATTTCATTTCCTAATAATCGCCCTTTACATACATCATGTTTTGAAATATGCCGATTAAAATAACATAATATTATTTGTAATAAAAAGCAATATAATACCGTTTCAATTATACGTAGTAGTTTCTTATAGCTAACTCTATACAACTCTTCAGGAACATATATATAGTGAAACTTTAATCAGTGGGGGATCTCCGCCTAACTTCTTTGCTTCCGCTGAATTTTGAGGTAGGGGTCTTACTGCCCGTTAATGCGTGATAAATTAAAATTATTATATATGTTTTTTGAATTATAATAACAAAATATTAACATATTTTCACCTTAATTTTGGAAGTATTTTATAAATACATACCGTATTAAACAAAAAAAGAGGATAGCCTCTTTTTTTATTTAATACGGATATGGCGTTTGTTGATACCCCGGATATGGTGTTGGATATGGAACTGGATATGGCGCTGGATAAGTTACTGGGTACGGTGCTGGATAGTATCCTCCACCTGCTGCACCCGTTAATGCACCTGCTGTAAGCCCACCTAACACACCTCCAGCAAAACTTCCAGGGAAAAATCCACCGCCCCATGAGCCTCCACCCCAGCCCCATCCACCTCCGTGATGATGATGGTGGTAATCATGATGATTGTGCCCTCCATGGTGGTGATGTCCCCCATTATGATGGTGACCTCCATGATTATGACGATAATACAATCCGTTATTTTCTATATAATTCATGTTTTTCCTCTCCTTTTTCATGTTCTCATCTTAATAGGTATTGTATGAATAATATGGATCTTGTTGGTAACCTGTATAATAAGAATAATCCGAGTAATACGGATAACCATATCCGCCATAACCAAACCCAGGGCTGAGTAAAGCACCTGCTACAAAACCTGGGAAGAAACCTCCCCCCAAAAATGGTGAATGTCCAAAACCACCGTGACCAAATCCTCCAATTGGACGACTATACATTTTATTCACCCTCCTTTTCTCTTAAAAAACGTAACAATACACTGTATGTAGGACAAATGCGGAAAGTATGGGGAAATACCTACATTTTGTAAAAAACAAAAAACACTTTATAATAAAAATGTCACATTACATCTGCTATTTAGGAAGTCTATATTGAAGAAAGATTAGAGGAATTATATAGAAATGAAGAAACCTATTGTCCAATTACTATTAATATTTACAATTGTATCTATCGTTCTTTTCCTATTAAATACATCGTATATTTCGTTATATACATTTGTCGGCGTTCTCTGGTCCATCACAATTGTAGGAATTTCATTCGTTATTTTTATCGAAAATAGGTCTCCTCAAAGTACCTTAGCGTGGTTTTTAGTATTAGCACTTCTTCCCGTTGTAGGTGTACTTTTATACTCTATTTTCGGGCGTAGTCGTTGGAGAAGAAAAAAGCATCTCCATCGTTCAGAAGAACAGAGAAAATTATTCCGTGAAATATTAGAAGGAAGACGACTAGAGTTATCACTCAAAGTCCCATTAAGTGAACGCTCTGCCCATTTAACAGAGGTTGTACAAAAATTTGGAGGCGGGCCTGCCGCAGATAGAACAACTACAAAACTTTTAACAAACGGAGATCAAACATTTTCAGAAATTTTGCAAGCTATCGAGCAAGCAAAACATCACATACATATTCAATACTATATTTATAAATCTGATGAGATTGGTACAAAAGTCCGAGATGCTTTAATAAACAAAGCAAAAGCTGGTGTTATTGTACGCTTCCTTTATGATGGATTAGGAAGTAATACGTTAAGAAGACGCTTTTTAAAACCTATGAAAGAAGCTGGGATTGAAATTGTTGAATTTGACCCTATTTTTTCAGCTTGGTTACTTGAAACAGTTAATTATCGTAACCACCGTAAAATCGTCATTGTCGATGGGGAAATTGGTTTTACTGGAGGACTTAACGTCGGTGATGAATATCTTGGCCGTTCAAAAAAGTTTCCCGTTTGGCGTGATAGTCATTTAAAAATCGAAGGAAAAGCGTTATATAAATTACAAGCAATTTTTCTAGAGGACTGGCTCTATGCATCTAGTGGTTTGAAAACCTATTCCTGGGATCAATTTATGAATAGACAATACTTCCCAGGAAAAGAAATTTCAAGTGCAGAAGGTGCTGTGCAAATTGTAGCAAGCGGACCAAGCTCAGATGATAAGAGCATTCGTAATACGTTATTAGCTATTATGGGCTCTGCAAAAAAATCTATTTGGATTGCTACACCATATTTTATTCCAGATCAAGAAACTTTAACATTATTACGTTTAAGTGCAATATCTGGCATAGATGTACGCATTTTATATCCTGGTAAAAGTGATAGTATTATTAGTGATCAAGCATCCCAGTCCTACTTCACTCCACTTTTAAAAGCTGGTGCCTCCATCTATAGTTATAAAGATGGCTTTATGCATGCAAAAATTGTACTTGTTGATGACAAAATTGCAACAATCGGAACAGCAAATATGGATGTACGAAGCTTTGAATTGAATTACGAAATTATTAGCGTACTGTATGAATCAGAAACTGTTCATGATATTAAACGTGATTTTGAAGAAGACTTTAAGCATTCCACTGAAATTAAATGGAACGCTTTCCAAAAAAGAAGTATCAAAAAACGAATATTAGAGTCTTTTATGAGGCTCATTTCTCCTTTACTATAAGCAATCAATGTACTATTGATTGCTTTTTCTTTTATATTTGTCCCCTCTCCTTTTCTTTGCATACCATATTAAAACAAGTTATCATAAGATGTATTACTTTATGAAAATAATGTTAGGTGGGAAATACATGTTAGAACAATTTCATATACATGCTGATTTAAAACAGCAGCTTTCTACAATTCACGAAAAGAATAAGCAAGAAGCTGGTGAAAATGCACATTTAATCGGTACAAAAATATATAAAGCATCTGATAATAGCATTATCGAAGATGCCATTACAGCACTTCTTCTTGGCAAAAACATTCTATTAAAAGGGCCAACTGGTAGTGGTAAAACAGTACTAGCTGAAACTCTTTCTTCTTTATTCCAAAAACCAATGCATAGCATTAACTGTTCTGTCGACCTAGATGTAGAAGGTATTTTAGGATACAACACACTACAAACGAAAGATGGCGCATCTGAAGTTACATTCGTTAACGGTCCTCTTATGAAAGCAATGAAGAACGGTCATTTCCTATATATTGATGAAATCAATATGGCAAAACCTGAAACGTTACCACTTCTTCACGGTGCATTAGATTACCGTAAAATGATTACAAACCCGTTTACACAAGAAGTTGTATACGGTGATGATGAGTATCGTGTAATCGCAGCAATTAATGAAGGTTACGTTGGAACAAGTGAACTAAACGAAGCGTTAAAAAACCGTTTCGTTATTATTGAAGTTCCTTACATCCAAGGTGATACATTAAAAGAATTATTATTAGCAGAATCAAAATTAAAAGATGTTGCAACAATTGAAAAGTTCGTTGCTTTTGCAAGCGATCTTATGCCTTTAGCTCGTGATGGCCGCGTAAGTGAAGAAGCCGCAAGTATTCGTGGCATTATCGATGCATGTGATTTAGGTGTATATATTCCTGTTATGCGCGCAATTGAACGTAGTATTATCGCAAAATTAAACGATGAAACAGAACAAATGACTGTCCGTGAATTAGCAGAAAGTTATTTCTTTGAGGGATAATTCATGAGACAAATTTTTAGTGACAAAAAAATTGATGCGTCGCTGTTTCTACAAATGGAAAACTTAATGTATGCCCTTCTCAAAGAAGATGATGCCTACCTTGAGTATGGCTATAAAGCATACTACGACGAAATTGAAAAAAAGGTTGTCATTAGTCACTTTTGGGATGATCGAAAAGAAGAGGATACAGTAATCGGATTAAAAAGCGAAGTGTTTTTAAAAGCACTTGGTAATAAACATTACTCGGACATGACTTTAATTCGTTCTTATGCGATTGAATTACAAGAATCACCCTTAAAAAAGTTTTTAACACAATTATTTGTTCTATTAGAAGATTTACGTGTTGAGGAAATCGTAAAAAACTTACGCCCTGGCACAAAGCATGTTTTTAAAAGAAGAAAAGAAATGTATCGCAATTACTTTAGCTCACAAAATGAAATCAATCGCGTTCGTAACTATCACGGTGATCGTCTATTTTGTCTATGCTATCTTTCATTAACGAGCGATAAATATGAAATGTTTAATAATGAATATTTCGAGCAAATTGAAGCTATTCTGCATGAAACATTCCAAGCTCGTAATACGGAAGATATTATGTATATCGTTGAGAAAATCCGCTATCGTTTAGAAGGACTTCTTGAAAGTGATATGCTAAACAATTATTTCGGACATGCTCCGCTCTACTTATCTGTTATTGCAGACGAAAGGAACTGTCGCGTCGAAGATTTAGCAAATGATGATACACAACTCATAGATGATGATGAAAATAAAAACAAAATGGATGAAAGTTTCTCCACATGGCATCGTGAAAATAAAAATAACGAAAACGAGAACTTTTTACGCTTTGAATTAGAAAGCGGAACAAAAACAAATATGATGGGTGATACTGCTCGCGAATCAGAAGATGGTGACCAAGCGCTTGGCTCTGTACAAGGTACTTCTCAAAAAAGTACACAATCCAACTTTGATGGTGCTGATACAGAGGAAGCAAGAGCTTCTCACGCTTCTAGTCAAAATGATGGTGCATACGGTAAGTATAACACTGGCGCTTCTCATACATTTAAAGAAGCACGTAAACCAAATCCTGACGAGAAAAAGGATTACCAAGCTATTAAATCAGTCGTTAATAAAGATGTAAAAGAATTAAAGAAAATTATCGAAAAAACGATTGAAAATAAAACAAACGCAAATAGTGATAAATATTACGGAAGACTTCGTAAGAAATTCCTTCGTATTTATACTGAAAAGCAGCCTCGCATGTTTTATAAAAAAGGGCAAGAATCACAAGAGCTCGACGTTGCATTCCAACTACTAGTGGACTGCTCTGGTTCTATGTATAACAAAATGGAAGAAACGAAAAAGAGTGTGGTCCTATTCCATGAAGCGTTGAAATCGTTAAAAATCCCGCATGCTATTAGCGGATTTTGGGAAGATGCTTCTAGTGCTAAACCTGAAGATAAACCGAACGTTATCCATGAAGTTGTAACGTATAAAAACTCAACATTACCAAACGTTGGTCCCGAAATTATGCAGCTTCGCGAAGAAGAAGATAATCGCGACGGATATATTATTCGTATCGTTTCAGAAAAGCTTGCAAAAAGACCCGAAAAGCATAAATTCTTACTTGTCTTCACAGACGGTGAACCTTCTGCTCTAGACTATCAACAAGACGGTATTTTAGATACGCACGAAGCTGTCAAACTTGCTCGCAAAAGCGGTATGGAAGTAATTGGTATTTTTATCGAAGAAGGCGAAGCGAAAGAAGCAACTTATCAATTAATGAAGAACATTTATAACCATCACTTCTTAGTTGCAAATCACGCTGAAGATTTACGTCTGAAGATTAAACCACTATTGAAAAAGTTATTACTGAAGACGATTGAATAGAAAAACAGGAGCTTTGCGCTCCTGTTTTTTCTTTCAATCACTTTGTTTCTGGCTGAAACTTGTATGGAATGGCTACTTCTGATAATGCCTCGAATCCACCATCGTAGAATGGGAATCGTTCATTTGCAATTGCTCTGTCCACCCACTCTATTGCAGAAATTTCTTCTTCATCTTCTGCCATAAGTTCACCTGTTACTACATTCGCTCGGAATGTAAATAATAGTGCATGATTCCCGGATTCTTCAAAAAATTTTTCATTGATCGCAACAAGCCCACCTACCGTAGCTGTTAAACCTGTCTCTTCTTTTACTTCCCTTACTAAAGCTTCCTCTAACGTTTCACCCTTTTCAACAGCCCCGCCTGGCAATGACCAAACGTTTTGTTCTACATTATGTACCATTAATACTTTATCCGTTTCTTCGTCATGTATTAGTGCATATACGACGTCAACTCTTTGCATGTTCCTTTTCTCCTTCAATTAAAAGAGTCGATTCCTAAGAATCGACCCTTCCTATTAATTCATCACTAACTCAGCTGTGAGCTTTTTTTTTAATTTAGCCAACATGTCCGTTGTCATTTTGTCTAAATCGTATTCTGCTTTAAAGCCCCACTCTTTCATTGCTGCTGTTGCATCAATAGAGTTTGGCCAGCTATCAGCGATTGTTTGACGAGCAGGATCTACAGCGTAATCCATCGTAAACGCCGGGATGTGTTTACGAATTGATGCTGCGATTTGCTCTGGCTCAAAGCTCATTGCTGTAATATTAAATGCATTTCTATGCACTAACTTACTTGGATCAGCTTCCATTAATGAAATAATCGCTTGTAAAGCATCTGGCATGTACATCATATCCATGTATGTTCCTTCTGCAATATATGAGGTGTATGTGCCTTTTTTAATCGCCTCATAATAAATTTCAACTGCATAATCAGTTGTTCCGCCTCCTGGAGGAGCTACATAAGAAATTAAACCTGGGAAACGTACACCGCGCGTATCAACGCCAAATTTTTGATGATAATAATCACATAGTAATTCTCCTGCTACTTTGTTTACCCCATACATCGTAGTAGGACGCTGAATTGTATCTTGTGGCGTATTATCTTTCGGTGTTGATGGACCAAATGCACCGATAGAACTTGGCGTGAAGAATTTACAGTTTAATTCACGAGCTGCTTCTAATGCATTTACAAGTCCGCCCATATTTAAATTCCATGCAAATAATGGATTTTTTTCTGCTGTTGCTGAAAGTAAAGCTGCTAAATGAATAATTGTATCTACTTCATTACGCTTTGCGATATCATGTAGTTTTTGTCCATCTGTTACATCTAACGTTTCAAATGGACCAGATGTTACTACTTCACTATCTGTTTCACGAATATCTGTTGCAATAACATTTGATGCGCCGTATACATCACGAAGTTTCATTACTAGTTCAGAACCAATTTGCCCTAAAGAACCGGTTACTAGAATTTTTTTCATTTTCCCCACTCCTCATTTGCAAGCTATTCAAAAGATGTCTTTACTTAAATGATGCCCATTTCTTTCCCTACTTTTTCATACTTACGAATTGCCTCATCTAACATTTCTTTCGTATGAGCTGCTGTTGGCATATTACGAACACGTCCTGTTCCTTTAGCTACAGTTGGGAACACGATAGATTTTGCATATACGCCCTCTTCATTTAAACGTTTACTAAATTCTTGTGTTAATACTTCGTCACCAATAATGCAAGGTGTAATTGGCGTTTCACTTTCTCCGATGTTAAAGCCAAGTTCTTTTAACCCTTGTTTTAAATAGCTACCATTTTCCCACAGGCGATCATGTAACTCTGTGCTTTCCATTAAAATTTCAATGGATCGCATACATGCAGCTGCATCAGCTGGTGTTAATGCTGTAGAGAATAAGAATGGACGTGAACGAACTTTTAACCAGTCAATTAAGTTTTGTTTCCCTGCTACATATCCACCAATTACCCCAATTGCTTTTGATAATGTACCAATTTGGAAATCAACTTTATCAGATAGACCGAAGTGCTTTACAGTTCCTGCACCTTTTCCAAGTACACCTGAACCGTGTGCATCATCTACATATGTCATTAAATCTAACTCTTCTGCAATTTCAACGATTTCTGGTAGTTTTGCAACATCTCCATCCATTGAGAAGACACCGTCTGTAATGACCATTAATTTATTGTAAAGCCCTGATTCTTTCGCCGCGATTGCTTTTTGGCGTAAATCTTCCATATCAGAATGTTTATAAACAATAATTTTTGCTTTTGATAGACGACTACCATCAATAATAGAAGCATGGTTTAACTCATCTGAAAGGATCGCATCATTTTTATCCATAACGGCTGAAATCGCTGCCATATTACAGTTAAATCCTGATTGGTAAGCGATTGCTGCTTCTGTATGTTTAAACTTTGCAAGTGTTTCTTCTAATTTAATATGCAAATCTAAAGTACCGTTAATTGTACGAACAGCTCCTGCTCCAACGCCGTACTTATGAATTGCACCAATTGCTGCTTCTTGCAAACGGCTATCTGTTGCTAATCCAAGATAGTTGTTTGAAGATAAGTTAATATATTCTTTTCCGCCAATTGTAATGATCGGTCCATTTGAACTCTCAAGCGGATCAATTACGTTATAAAGCCCCTTTGATTTTAAATCCTCTAAATTTTCTTCTAAAAATTTTGCAAGTGTTTTACTAGACATCGTGAAGCCTCCCATCGTTCATGTAAGCGAATTATTGTCTTAATAGTTCTAATAATCCCTCTACTAGCTTAACACGTTTTCAGAATTTATTATAGAAAAATAGTTTAAAGTAACCGCTTACAATTCTAGATTATATATGATTCATTACAAGAAATCTATCATTTACTTTTCATATTTGGTAGAATAAAAAAAATATTTAAGGAGGCTTCAATCATGGCATTTACTGAATCAGATGTATATAATAACGAAGCATTTTTTGAACAATATATGAAGCGAAGATATCGAGAAAATAGCCCAAATGAGTCACTTGAAAAACCAGCCTTCTTTCAACTCATTAGTGATGTTAAAGGAAAGCGAATTCTCGATTTAGGCTGCGGTGATGCTAAGTTCGGTGAGGAGTTATTAGAAAAAGGCTGCCACTCTTACACTGGTATTGAAGGCTCCGAACTTATGTATGAAAAAGCTAAAAAACAACTAGAAAACAAAAATGGCGCCGTTCATTTTTTAAACCTCAAAGACTACACATACCCTCCTTCTACTTTTGATTTAGTAACATCTAGACTCGCCTTACATTATATCGAACATCTTACTATCATTTTTCAAAATGTGTACGAAACTTTAAAGACAAATGGAACCTTTACTTTTAGCGTTCAACACCCTATTATTACCTCTTCATTTGAAAGCTTGCAAACGAGCGGCAAAAGAACGAGTTGGCTCGTCGATGATTACTTTAAACTAGGCAAACGGGTTGAACCATGGATTGACCAAGAAGTTATTAAATACCATCGTACAACGGAAGAATATTTTACACTATTACAACAAGCTGGATTTACAATTACAAATTTAAAAGAAGCTACACCAGATCAAACTTATTTTCAAAACGCGGAAGAATATGAACGGCGTTTACGTATCCCCCTATTCCTCTTATTCTCTTGCCGAAAATAAAAAAGACGATGACCCTCTCATCGTCTTTTCATTATCTCATTGTCTGAGCAATCTCTTTACGCACACGTCTTCCTTTTCCATGTGGGATACAAAGTGGCGTCCCAAATAATGGATCCCTACTGATTTGACATTCCATTCGGAATACATCACGTACTAGCTTCTCATCTACTACTTCTTCTGGCTTACCTTGTGCATATATTTGTTTATCTTGGATGGCTACAATATTGTCTGCATAACGGCAGGCTAAATTTAAATCGTGTAGTACCATAACAATTGTTCTTTGTTCTGTTTCATTTAATTCGAATAATAAATCTAGTACTTCAATTTGGTGAGTCATATCTAAATAGGTAGTAGGCTCATCCAATAAAATAATATCTGTATCTTGTGCAAGCGTCATTGCAATCCAAGCGCGTTGTCGTTGTCCACCTGAAAGAGCATGCACATCACGCTCAGCAAATTCTGTCATCCCTGTTGCTGCAAGTGCCTTCTGTACCATTTCTTCGTCTTTTTCTGACCACTGTTTCAGCCATGTTTGATATGGATAACGCCCTTGTTTTACAAGTTGCAATACTGTAAGACCTTCTGGCGCTTGCGGTCCTTGCGGTAAAATTGCCATTTGACGGGCAATTTGCTTCGTTTGCATACTTTGAATCGCTTGATTATCTAACAAAATGTCACCAGTTGTTGGCTTTAATAATCTAGCTAGTGAACGTAATAAAGTTGATTTCCCGCAACCGTTAGAACCAATGAAGATTGTAATTTCGCCTTTTGGAATTTCTAAATTCAACTCATCAATAATAATTGTTTCACCATAAGACAACGTCAAACGTTTCGTCTCCAATGCTTTTTGCATATTCATCTCCCTTTATGAATTCCGACTTTTATAAAGTAAATAAATAAAATAAGGTGCACCAATTGCTGATGTAAATACCCCTGCTGGAATTTCAAGTGGGGTGAAAACTGTACGCCCAATTAAATCTG
>NZ_JAKUFR010000042.1:0-43850 GCF_022663555.1 Bacillus cereus group sp. BfR-BA-01381 | reverse complement strand
ATTGACACTCGTACATATAAGTAACTATACTGGTTACACGAGCTTGGTAAACATATCAAATAGTCCCTTATTATAAGTGTATGTCTATAGATTTTTTTCGAAATAATAGTTTAAATTAACTAATTATTATTTACCTGTATTATAGTGAATTTGCCAACCTACTCTATTGTTTAAACTAAGTCATATTACTTATAAGATTCACTATAAATGATAAATTTACTAAGCTGTAATATTATTTTAGGAGTGTTACATTTTGAAATACAAATTAATTGCTACAGGAATTCTTGCTGGAAGTCTACTATCCTATTCTTCTGGTATTTTTGCAGATACTCATAAATTCCCAGATGTTCCTGCATGGGCTGACAAATCCGTTAATTATTTAGTTGATAAACAGGTATTGAATGGTTATCCAGATGGAACTTTTGGTTCTAGCGATACATTAGATAGAGCTTCTGCAGCAACCATTATGACAAAAGTTCTAGGTATACAAGTTGATACAAGTGCAAAACCTTCTTTTACAGATTCTCAAAATCATTGGGCAAGCCCTTATATTGCGGCTGCTGAAAAAGCAGGAATTATAAAAGGTGAAGGGAATGGATTATTTAATCCTTCTGGAAAAGTTACTCGTGCTGCAATGGCAACAATGTTAGTAAATGCATATAAGCTACAAGATAGAACAAATAGTAATGGGCAAAGTAAATTTGATGATTTAAAAGGACATTGGGGTGAAAAATTCGCCAATATTTTAATTGATTTAAAGATTTCTGTTGGTACTGATAATGGTTGGCAACCAAATAAATTCATAACACGTGCAGAAGCTGCACAACTTACTGCCAAAACAGATACCCTTCAATCCAGTCCGAAAAACCCTTTAGAAAGTAAAACAATCATTATTGATCCTGGACATGGTGGTGCAGATCCTGGAAAGCCCACAAAAGGATTGTCAGAAAGTAAAATCGTATTAGATACTTCTTTACGCCTACAACAATTGCTTGAAAAGCATACACCATTTACAGTTTTACTAACACGTGAATCTGATACTAGGCCTGGACATGACCAAAAAAGCTCTTTACAGGAACGTGTTAAATTTGCTAAGCAAAATGAGGGTGATATCTTTATAAGCATTCATGCAAATGCTTTTAATGGTAATGCAAAGGGGACAGAAACATACTACTATAATTCTTCTGAATCCGAAAAAACAAATCCTCATGTAGAAGAAAGCCGTGTTTTAGCGGAAAAAATTCAAACACGTTTAGTAGAGGCTCTTCAAACGCGTGATAGAGGCGTTAAACATGGAGATCTTCATGTTATAAGAGAAAACGATATGCCAGCTGTGTTAACGGAATTGGCTTTTATAGATAATGGTATCGATTACAGTAAACTATCTACAGCAAACGGCAGACAGATTGCAGCAGAAGCTATTTATGAAGGGGTTTTAGATTATTACGAATGGAAAGGAAATAATGTATCTGAATATAGATTATGATAAGCAAAAGAAGATTTAGCAATTCTAGTAATAAGTAATTTATAAATTGCTAAAGTATAGTTTTGTTATTTGTAATGATTTTTAGTTTTATAGTGTATACTGGCGCCGACTTATTAAGAATTATAAATAAGTCGGTGTTTTAGTTAGAGTCCTTCATGAGTCTATAAAAAGTTATGGACAAAAAAAGATGAATAGTTCGACTAACAATAAGTTATTTTGAAAGAAATCTTTTGAAATGGACATAATAGAAATAATAATTAGAAACAAATTTAATAAAAAATGATGAAAGACTTAAGAAGGTGAATATATTGCGTAAACATTCACATGTGCATTTTTATGTATTGATATTGGCTCTAATAGCTTATTTAAGCTTTTGCTTTATATTTTTATTTGTTTTTCCGAATCAGTATTTTGTATCAGATTTTAATATACGATTATCATCTTTAGTTGTTGAAACTATTGTACTTATTTCATTACTCTATTCTATAGTATCCAGAAAAGTTAAGTTAGGAGTGTTTTGGGCTAGTATTACTATTGCAATAGGGTGTTTCTTGATAGGGAATTTTATATCTGCTTTTCAAGTATTTAATGTAGAATTACCAATACAAAATTTTAATATCTCTGATGTATTTTTGTTGTTTTTCTTATTCTTCTTTCTCTTTGCGTTCTTTTATAAAATCATGATGGAATGTAACAAATGGGAGAAAGCGTATTTAATTTGTGATTTATGTATTGTTGTTACTGCTATTTTCACCTTAGAGTGGTACCTATTTAATAAACCTTCTGCAAATATTTTATTCTTATCAATTGGAGATGTTTTTCTTTCATTTATTTTCCCGATTATAGATCTATTGCTTCTTTTACTAGGAGTTAGCCTTATCTTTCGACCAGCAATTTTTAATGCGAAAAGTAAATTATTTATTTTCATCTTAGTATTAACTGGATTGTCTATTACGGACTATTTATATTTCTATTTACAAGATGATTTATCACATCGTTCACTCATATTATTAAGGTGTTTGTATAGAGTTTCTCTATTATTTATTGCCATTGCCGCTACTATCCCAAGGAATGCATCTTCTAGAAGAAATTATTTTATTATTAATCCGACATTTGGAAAGAAACTTCTTGTCATATTTCCTTATCTTGCAGTTGCAATCTTAATTGGTTTTACTTTAAAAGAGCAAACTTCTTCAGCTACACTGATTACGGGCAATTGTATTGCCTTTGTATTTGTACTGATTCGTCATACAATTGTACGAATGCAAAACAAAGATTTAACCGAAACATTAAAAGTGTTTAATAATCAATTAGAGCAAAAAGTATCTCAAAGAACAGCGGATTTAATAAAAAAATCTAATGATTTGGTGAAAAATCAAGAGAGGTTTAAGTCCTTATATGAGTACCACCCAGATCCTATTTTAACGATTGATTCAAATGGTACCATTTTAAATATAAACCAGTCTGGAAGTGTATTATTAGGGAAAGACAGTGCTGCATTAATAGGAAAAGAGTGCTTCTCTATTTTTTTTGATGAAGATAAATCTGAATTGGAATCGGCTATAAAGAAAGGGAAACGATGTAGTTCATCTTCGTTACAGTTACGTGTGAAAAATAACAATGAGAAGGATATACTTTTTTGGTATGTCACTATAGTTCCTATTATGATAGAAGGACAACCCTTTGGGAGCTATGTAATGGTAAAAGACATAACGAGGATGAAACAACAACAGGAAGAGATAAATTATCTTGCATTCCATGATACGGTGACGGAGATTGGAAATCGTATATTCTTTCAACAAGAATTAGATAGATCCATTAAGCGTGCACAAAAAACAATGGATAAGTTTGGCCTCTTGTATATAGATTTAAATCGTTTTAAGACTATTAATGATACACTGGGTCATTCGATTGGTGACAGGGTTTTAAAAGAAGTTGCTAAACGTTTTAGGACATGTCTGTCACCGCCTATTCCTCTAGCAAGAATAGGTGGTGATGAGTTTGCAATCATTGTCCATAACCACACGGAACAGCAGCTATTGGATTTGTGTAAAAATCTATTTCGTATAACTGATGAACCATTTGTAGTAAATTATCATAGTTTTTACTTATCTCTTAGTATAGGAATAGCAGTGTATCCGTTTGGAGGAATAAATACTACTACACTTTTACAACACGCTGATATCGCTATGTATAGTGCAAAGGAAAAAGGTAATAATGCTGTTTGTATGTATGACGAGACATTATCTCAAAAAGTAACTCGTCGATTACGATTAGAACAGGATTTACCAAATGCAATTGAAAATAATGAATTGTTTTTATTGTATCAACCACAAATTGATAGTAAGGAAGGAAAGGTTATTGGTGCAGAGGCTTTAATACGTTGGCAACATCCAGAGCTTGGGCTGATTTCTCCTTTTGAGTTTATACCTATAGCAGAAGAAACGTCGCAGATTATTTCAATTGGGAAGTGGACGTTACAGAAAGCGTGTCAACAACTGAAAGAATGGCATTCTATGGGCTTTTCAAATCTAAAGATGGGGATAAATTTATCAGCTATAGAGTTTGAACAGAAAGATTTTGTTCAAACGATTATTTCTACTATAGAAGAAATAGGAGTACCAGCTAACTTGATTGATTTGGAATTAACAGAGCGAATTGCCATGGTAGATGAGAAAGAAACTTTATCGAAGTTAAAAGCCTTAAAATCATATGGTGTACATTTATCAATTGATGATTTTGGTACAGGATATTCTTCATTAGCGTATCTACCTTTGTATCCAATTGATACTTTGAAAATTCCAAGAGAATTTGTGAATAGAATTGGAACTTCAAATGATGGAGATGAAATTATTCAAACAATTATTTCGTTAGCCCATACTTTAAATATGAAAGTAATAGCAGAAGGGGTAGAAACGAAGGAGCAATTAACAGTGTTACAACAAAATGCATGTTATCTAATTCAAGGTTATTACTACAGTAAGCCTGTAAATGAAGATGAATTTATTAATTTTTTAAATACGACACAAAATATATAAGTCCCAAAAAATATATGAATTAAAGTGAGAAGACGTTCTACTCATATGGAGTAGAACGTTTTTCTTATGTTTACTTTCAGAAGGTATGCAGTTAAGTTTCTGTTTTTGAGAGTAAATTTAGTATCCATATTCTCATTATTAGATTTGTTTTGAACTACACGCTTATTTAAGTGAATAAAAGTTAGAATAGTTAAGGAAAAGGATAATTTTGTTCTCAATTAACATAATTTTCAAAAATAAAATCTGCGGATGTTAAGATTTGTTATATAATATAGTTGTCAAAGTACTACCCCTGTAGTTTCTATGATGAATTGGTAAGATAGTTTGTTTGTCCCATATATTCACGTGATATAAAAAAACTTGTAGAGATTCCTGCAAGTTCTTTTTTTAAGGATTAAATGTGAATCTGAAATAAAGTAACGAGTTTTTGAGGGGAGAAAAGTAAATGTTTATAAAAGCAGAAAGATTACTAATACGAAAATTTGAATTCAAGGATTGGGAAGCTGTTCATGAGTATACATCAGATAGCGATGTTATGAAATACATACCTGAAGGGGTTTTTACTGAAGAAGATACAAGAAATTTTGTAAATAAAAATATGGGGGAAAATGCTAAGAGCTTTCCTGTGATACTAATAGGTGAAAATATCCTGATTGGTCATATTGTTTTTCATAAATATTTTGGTGAACATACTTATGAGATTGGGTGGGTATTCAATCCTAAATATTTCAATAAAGGATATGCTTCTGAAGCAGCACAAGCTACATTGAAATATGGGTTTAAGGAAATGAAATTACATAGAATTATAGCTACATGTCAGCCAGAAAATACCCCATCATATCGAGTGATGGAGAAAATTGGAATGAAGAGAGAAGGCTATTTCAAGAAGTGTATACCCCATGGAAATGAATGGTGGGATGAATATTATTACGCCATTTTAGAAGAAGAGTAGTGTCTCAGAACGTATTATTAAAATCAAAATCATAATTAAAATTGTGCTATCATTTTTTGAGAATTGCTTGGTCTATAAAATAATTAAAATGTGGGTGGTGCTCTATGCCTATCAAGCTAACATTATACAAGTTTAATTTCATGTAAGATTTTTTCTTTTTTCTAAAGATCCAGTGTAAGTTCTTTAAAAATTTGCATACTAAATAAATCCTATCGGGCTTCAATTTTTTTGATTACGCTACCTGATTGTGGGACATAGAAAAATTATATACGATGCCTAAGATATCAATGACTGTTTTCTTCTTATACCTATCGGATTTTCGTCCGTTTTTCTGTAAGAGATTAAACAGATGAAACAATATCTTTGTTAATTCTTGGGTTTCTTTTGTAAAGATTGATAAAGAAGTGAAAAATATTCTTTTATGATATAAATCGCTTTATATTCGCTTAATTTTCGTTTCTTTTTGCTGAAGAGTAATTGGTGCATTTTGAAACATGGTGGAGGAATAAAAAAAGGTGCTAATTAATTGTCCATATAAATGACATTTAAGTCGTCCTTAATTGATGTACACCCCAAATGTTAGACACGAACAACAATTGGAGTGTACTTTTTTATGGTTAAATTTACACGAGAGGAAAAAGTAAAGATAGTAAGAAGGTTAGATAAACATGATGGAGTGAAGAGATTTGTAAAATCTATAAAGGTTCATCCAAGAGTGAATTAAAAGATATAAAGCAGTGCGGTATTTCAAAACAGTTTATTCCGCAAAATACATATGGATTGATGCTGTTATCCATTCCAATCTTTGTAATAATCTGATGTAGACGTTAGCGCAAAAAAGTCCGCAATCTATTATTAGTAATTCATGAAGATGAGAATAATAAAAAAATATTTCTTAATTTTAATATTTAAAACTTATGTATACGTGTTACAATGAAATCCTCCAATTTATTTTATTCTTCTATTTAGAATTTATGGTTTAATATCTGATAAAACAAAAGTGACTGTAGTAAATAGATAAATGAATGAAGTGAAACGGTCAGAGTGGTTTAAAGGCTGTTAAGCATAGTTATTCAAAAAATAAATTCACTTAGTTAAGTTGAAGAAAATTTAGTATGGTAAGGGTTTCATTCAATGTGAATCGTTCTAAATTAAACTTTTGATTCAATTAAAGCTAAAAATTATCTTTTAAATGAAGTCTATGTTTCCTCCAGTTAATTTAGAAGAATTCGTAGTCCTAACATTACTTACTGTGAACTACTCGCCACTTAGCAAAGCTTGAAGTGGGAGCTTCTCAGTTCCACGACGAAAGTAACCTTTCGTCTCCCTGAGCGTTACTTCGGGGTGTTCCACCCCTAGATGTCCAACGCATGGATGCTCTTTTGGTACGGTTGATATTTTACGCAGGAATCGAACGGCTTGGTTTTCGCACTCTATTTTCTTCCTGCAACCTTCTATATTAAGTTATCAAAGAACTTCATATAGCTAGTTCATCAAAAGTTTTTGGCTATGCCAAACCGAAATTCATCTCCCACCTATCGTTGGGCTACGCTCTTCACACGCTTGAGGAAGGAGAATTCTTTCGGGGAATACGATAATAAAATACATATTTGAAAGGGGGATAGATACAACTTCACTTGTAAAAAAACGAATCACTATATGAGAATATGAAGGCAAAGAGATGTAATGGTAATTTCATTTCGAATAATACCATAAATGAATGTAGAAAAAATAAAGGAGCAAACAATTAAATAAACTATATCAGTTGTAAGAATGAAAGGGAGAAGTAGATAGTGTTTAAAATAAAAGAAAGATTGGAACAAATGAAGCTTAAAACGAAGTTGTCTATGGCATTTATTGCAATATTAATTATACCAAGTCTTATCGTAGGAGCATCATCTTATGATAAAGCAAAATCAGATCTTAATGAAACAATTCTACAAACTGCGAAAGATAATGTAAGTATTTTAAATAAGATAGTTGATGATGAATTAGAAAATAAATATGGAGATGTAACTCATTTTGCAAAGATACTTACTCAAGGGGATTATAATGCTGACCAATTGCAAAATGTACAAAGTAAATTTGATCAATACATACAGTTACATCCAGAGATAGAAACAATTTATACTACATCTAGTAATAATCAATTTATTCATGCCCCCGTTGGAAAAGTACCAGAAGGATTTAATCCGTTAGAAAGTAGTTGGTATAAGGATGCAGTAAAAGCTAATGGAGAGATTATTGTTTCGTCTCCCTATAAATCAAAGGCTACAGGAAATATGGTAATAGCAATTGCAAAGCAAAATGCTGATAAAAGTGGTGTCATTGGTGTGGACTTGAATATTGATGATATCGTAAAAACTTCTAAAATGATAAAAATAGGAAAACAAGGCTTTGTATCTATAGTAAGTCAAGATAAGACTATAGTTGTTCATCCTACACTTAAGCCAGGTGAGAAATTAGAGAAATCATTAGCAGATGAACTATACAAGAAAGAAGATGGAGTAATTACTTATACTCTTAATGGCGAGGATCGAAACATAAGCTTTAAGACAAACAAAAAAACAGGTTGGAAAATAGCTGGCGTAATGCCTACGAAAGAAATTGAAGAGGCTACCAATCCTATTTTTTATAAAACGCTCACTATAATAGGGGCTTCATTGTTGTTAGGTGGAATTGTAATTTTCTTCATTCTTAAATCTATTATTAATCCATTAAGACAATTAGTTATTTCAGCTCAAAGAATTAGTCAGGGGGATTTAACTGAGAAAATAGATATTCGTTCAAAGGATGAACTGGGTCAATTAGGTGGTAGTTTCAACACAATGGCAGAGTCGTTACGTAATATAATTTCTCGAATTAATACATCTGCAGGACATGTGGCAGCTTCATCTGAGGAACTAACCGCTAGCGTAGAGCAAGCAAGTGTTGCGACAGAACAAATTACAAAAGAAATGGAAGAAATATCAAATAGTGCAGAAGTTCAAAATAATGAAGTTGCGTCGGGAGCGAAATTAATTGGTGAGGTAACACGAAACATTCAATGCGTGGCAGATAATGCTTCTGAAGTATCGGCCTCATCCTTATACACAAAACAAAAAGCCAATGAGGGTGAACAATTAGTAGAACAAACTGTAACGCAAATGCAGTCTATACATCATTCTGTTTCTCAATCCGATAATGTAATTAAATTATTAGATAAGAAATCGCAGCAAATTGGAAGTATATTAGAAGCAATTCAAACTATTGCAGAACAAACAAATTTATTAGCATTGAATGCAGCAATTGAAGCGGCTAGAGCAGGAGAACAGGGGCGTGGATTTGCAATTGTTGCCGATGAAGTCAGGAAGTTAGCGGAGCAATCATCCGAATCTTCAATGGAAATTGGAAGTTTAATTAATGAAATACAAGCAGATGTACATGAGACTGTAAAAGCTATGAATGAAGTAGGCGTTGAAGTGCAGTCGGGAATTCAAGTTGCGAATGATACAAAACAAAGTTTTTATGAAATTTCAAAATCTGCAAATGATATTGTGTCAAAAGTACATGGTATGGTGGAATTATCAAATAAAATGACAAGTGATGCAATGAAAGTCGATACATCAATTAATCAAATATCTATGGCTGTGAAAGAGAATTCTTCAAGTATGCAAGCGATAGCTGGTTCATCTGAAGAACAACATGCTTCGATGGAAGAGATAAATTCTTCGGCAATACAATTAGCACAGATGGCCGAAGAACTTCAAGAATTAATTGGTGGATTTAAGATTTAAATTCAGATTCTAGGATAGGATCCTAGATAGTGTGTTTAAGGATAGAAGTTAAAAATCTTATAACGATAAAAGGAGCAATTTAATTTGCTCCTTTTTCACTTGAATTCTACATGAAATTTAGTATCAATGATTCCAAAAGCAACTACTGAGGATCTAATCAGAAGAAAAAGAACCCTATTGGGTTCTTTTTCAAGGCATATTAACAGTAAGGAGAATCATGAAATGCTACTTCAAATCTTTATTAGGGGAAAGATTTTGAAAAAGCTCAACATATATCTATTTTTACATAAATGTAATATATAGTAAATTGATAATCTTTATACTTACTATTACTAATATTCAATTAAGATAGTTAACGCTATGTGTATAGTGTTAACTAATGTTTAGTGTAGTATACATTCAGAAATCTAGTATTAGATTACAATTTTCAAAAAAGCTAATGAAAGTAAATAAAATAAACAAAGATCCTGTAAAAAAGTACAGGGTCGATTTCTCTAGTAATAAAATACGAGGCTATTTTTTATTTAGTTTGCTCATTTGTAGAAGAAATTTTACAACAAAAGAATTACAAGCACTTGATATTGGTTACGGTTATACAGCTGATGGGGGTAAAACATTCCCGTTTCGTGGAAAAGGGATTAATCTTATGCCAACACTTGATGAAGTACTTACCCATTTTCCAGACCGTTCTTTTCTTATTCATATTAAAAGTGATGATGAAAATGAAGGAATCCAATTGGCTACTCACCTCAAGAAATTACCAGCGAAGCGCCTTAATCAACTAACTGTATATGGTGGCGATAAACCAATTGCTGCGATAAAAGAGCGCATCCCTAGTTTACGAACAATATCAAAAGCGACCATGAAAAAAGATCTTATTACTTATATGGCATTAGGATGGACTGGCTACATACCTTCAAGCCTGAAGCATGGAGAATTACATATACCAGACAAAGTAGCTCCTTAGCTTTGGGGATGGCCAAATCGTTTTCTTAATCGAATGGATAAAGCAGATACTCGAGTTATCATTGTAGGAGGAAATGGGTCTGGGTTTTCAAGTGGATTTGACTCATCTGAAGATATAAAACGTCTTCCTGAAGATTATACAGGTGGAATTTGGAAAAATTGCATTGATAAAATAGCACCTATATATAAGAAATAAGGGATAATATAACAGTCGAAGTTTTTTCATCTGTTTAACCATTTATATTTTAATAGAAGACTTATTAATAATTTTAAAGGTTTATATACCGATAAACACCCCTAATTTCCTATGAATAATGGAAATCAGGGGTGTTTTTTAGATGAATGGAACTTATTTTATAAGATGGTTATCATTCAATAGCTGACATTACGGCGAAGTTTTCTGTTAATTCTGGAACGATTAAAAGCTTGGAAAAAGGAGAGAAAGATAGATTTGAGCGTAGAGAGAAATTGTAATTAAAGTAAGATAGGAAGAAGACTAGCATTGAGAAATATAAAAGATGGAAGTAACATAGGGGATTTACGCATAAAGTAATATTGACAGTTAAATTAACGAAATTTTCAATTTAATAGATTAAATACATGGTGTTTTTAAATTATAATAATGTTATTACGATGAAAATAAGGCTACTAAATAGTTATTTTAAAAATCAATTTTAGATAGGAAGAGGATAATGAAGACCAGAGATAGTTATAAAATTATTGTAATTGGTGCTGGGACTGCAGGAATATCTTCTACTGCACATTTGTTACGAAATGTACCCCTATTGAAAGAAAGTATAGCAATTATTGAACCATCAAAAAAACATTATTTCCAACCACTATGGAGTTTAGTGGGGGGAGGAATTGTTTCAAAGGAAAGTACGATGCGTAATCAAGAATTGCTTATTCCAAAAGGGGCAACGTGGATTCCTAAAAGTGTCGTTAAGTTGTTTCCGGAAGAAAATAAGCTACTTTTAAATGATGGAATGCTGCTTGAGTATGAAATTCTTATTGTAGCAGCTGGTATACAAATAAATTGGGACGGCATTAAAGGCTTAAAGGAGTCTATTGGGACTAATGGGGTGTGTAGCAATTACTCTTATACATATGTTGATTCTACTTGGAAAGAAATTGAAAAATTTAAAGGAGGAAATGCGGTTTTTACCCACCCCAATACTCCTATTAAATGCGGCGGTGCTCCACAAAAGATTATGTATTTAGCAGAAGAGTATTTTTCTAATAGCGGTGTAAGAAACAAAAGTGAAGTGATGTTTTATACCGCGAACGCAAACATATTTCAGGTTCCACGATATGCTAATACATTAGAACAAGTACTAGAAAGAAAGAAAATTATAACAAATTATAATAAAAACTTAGTAGAAATTATTGCCGAAAAGAGAGAAGCAATTTTTGAAGATACGCAAACGCTGAAAAGAGAAACGGTACCCTACAGTATGATTCATGTTGTTCCACCAATGGGACCACCTAATTTTATTAAAGAGAGTGAAATAAGTGATTCTCAGGGGTGGGTAGATATAAACCCATATACTTTACAACATGTACAGTATAAGAATATTTTCGGACTTGGAGATTGTACCAATTTACCCACCTCTAAAACTGGAGCGGCAATTCGAAAACAAATACCTATCTTAAAACAAAATATTATGGACGTACTTAACGGAAGAGACTTGCAGGCTAAATATGATGGGTATACATCTTGTCCGATTATTACTGGTTATAAAAGTCTGATACTCGCTGAATTTAACTATAAATATGAGCCTCAAGAAACGTTTCCATTTAATCAAGCGAAAGAACGGTATAGTATGTTTTTACTTAAAAGATATATGTTGCCCTATATGTATTGGAATTTTATGTTGAAAGGGATCCTATAAGAGAAAAGAGAAAGTGGTTATAAAAATTAAAATTGAAAAGCAAATTGAAATAACTATTTGGAGGGAATAGCTATGCTTTTAAAATATTTTTATGATGAAAAATTAGCACATGCTTCTTATTTAGTAGGTTGTCAGAAGGAAGGCGTAGCAATTGTAATTGATCCAGGTCGCTATATAGAACAATATATAGAATTTGCTAAGAAAGAGGGGATGGAAGTAGTTGCTGCGGCTGAAACTCACATTCATGCAGATTTTCTTTCTGGGTCTAGGGAACTTGCTAATCTTTATCATGCAAATTTATATGTATCTGATGAAGGAGATTGTGATTGGAAGTATCAATATCTTAACGAAGGTCGATACAATTTGGTTAGAGAGGGCACAGAGTTTAAAGTAGGTCATATAAAATTTAATGTAATTCACACACCAGGGCATACGCCTGAAAGTATTTCTTTTTTAGTAACTGATACAAGTCAAAATAACTATACGAATAATAAGCCAATAGGAATATTCACAGGCGATTGTATATTTGTAGGAGATATAGGAAGACCCGATTTATTAGAAACCGCTATAGGTATGAAAGATACTGCTAAAATAGGAGCGAAACAATTATTTGATTCTATACAAAAAATAAAAATACTCCCTGATTATTTGCAAATATGGCCATCACATGGTGCAGGAAGCGCATGTGGAAAAGCATTAGGAGCAATTCCGACTTCTACATTAGGTTATGAAAAGATGTTCAATTGGGCATTTCAGTGTAATGAAGAAAGTGATTTTGTATCGACTTTATTGACGGGACAGCCAGAGCCTCCAAAATATTTTTCATTAATGAAGGATTTAAATAAGTACGGTCCACCAATTCGTAAGAAGAGAGAAGTTTTTGCTATTAAAACAGTAAAAGAACTTCAAGAAGTTATGAGGAGTGTTCAGCAAATAGTTGATATAAGGGATGTAGAGAGTTTTGCTTCTGGTCACATCGAGAAATCAATTAACATACCGTATAACAATTCCTTTACAACCTGGTGTGGATGGTTACTAGATTATAAAACAGAAACGATAATCATTCTAGATGAGGAAAAAGTTAGAGTTGAGGAGGTTATTAGAGACTTTGAATCTATTGGGTTAGATAATATTATTGCTTTTGCACCCTTACAAGTTATACAAAGACTTGATAGGTTTGAAAGTTACAAAGAAAAAACATCAATTGAATTATATCCACATATAAAAGATGGAAGCGTTAAGGTAATCGACGTGCGTAGTAAAAAAGAGTGGGAGGAAGGACATCTTTATGATGCAATACATATCCCTTTAGGAAATCTATTTAAGCAGCTAGATTGTATACCAAAGGATTGCTCAATCGTTTTACAATGTCGAACCGGATTGCGTTCCGCTATAGCAGCTAGTATTTTACAAAGAGCTGGTATAAAGGAAGTGGTTAATCTAAAGGGAGGATTTCTTGCATGGAAAAAAGAAGAGCTTCCTTATACAACTTGTAATCTCAATGTGTAGGGAAATAATTTTTTTAATTTATCCGATAAGGAAAATTACGGATTACATAGGAGTATATCTATAAATAGGAGAACCACATTAAAATAGGAGAAATAGATAATTTATTCTATAGACCTAAATTTATTCAGAATTATGCTGATGAGCAAATAGATATAGTTTTATCAGGACACGCTCAGGGTGGACAATTTAGTTACTATTTATCAGCAAATTAGTGGCTCCAAATCAAGGTGTTTTACCTAAATATACAGTCGGTTTATATAAAAAACAAAATAAGTCTATGGTAGTGAGTATAGGATTAGGTAATAGTATCATTCCGCAAAGAATTTTTAATAGGCCAGAACTTGTAGTCGTACAGTTAAATTGAACTGTACGACTTTTCTATACAGAAAAAATAGGACATATGCATTTTATACAAGTTAACATTACAATTTTGTTAAAAATTTTCTACGTTACATAAAGTAACAAAATTTGACCCGAAGAGTTTGTTATAGTGTAAATAATCAAAAAAATCAAAAATTAGTCGAGTGAAAATTGTGATAAGTAATTCATGTAAAAAACTTAAAGGGGTGTACACATGCATAAAGAATACGAAATTGAAGAGTATACGGCGATTGAGGAACAAATACATTATTATTGTAAATGTTTATTAGTAACTCATCCTGATCAAATTATAAAGTATTTAGAAAAAAGATTAGAAAAATATGCAGAAACATTACAATATGCACATTTATATCCCGACACAGTTATATTACCGTTACAGCAATTAGTTATCGAATATTCTTTAGATGTTGCTAGAATTAGGAAGTATATGAATTTAAAAACGTAAAGTAAAATTTATAGTTTAAATGAAACAGAGTCGACTTTAGGAAATAAAATTCTAATGTCGACTCTGTTTCATTGTTTAATATCGTCGAGTGAAAATACATACTAATCAATGAAGTTTGACATATAATTACGCAAGAGTAAAATAAAAGTGAGTACTCACTCATTTTAGGGAAGGGGGAAGAATACGTGAAGCAACCTGCCATTATTTTACGGACTGTATCAAAAAGTTTTGGGAAAAAAGAAGTTTTACACAATCTTTCATTACAAGTTGAAAAAGCAGAGATATTTGGTTTAGTTGGCCCTTCAGGTTCTGGGAAAACGACTCTTATTAAATTGATTGCAGGTATTAACGAAGCAACGGAAGGTGAAGTGCTTGTTTACAACACGAACATGCCTAATTTAAATGAAATGAAAAGAATTGGTTATATGGCTCAAGCTGATGCATTATACGAAGAACTATCAGCATATGAAAATGCAGATTTTATGGCAACGATGTACGGATTAAAGGGAAAGCATAAAAAAGAAAGAATTGAAGAAGTTTTTGACCTTGTACAATTATCACAACATATGAAAAAGCAAGTGCAGCATTTTTCAGGCGGGATGAAGAAGCGTTTATCATTAGCAATAGCACTCATTCATGAACCTGAAATATTAATTTTAGATGAGCCAACAGTGGGGATAGATCCACTTCTTAGAAAAACGATTTGGGAAAAATTTTATGATTTGAAAAAGAAAGGTACTACCATTATTGTAACAACACACATTATGGATGAAGCTGAGTTTTGTGAGCGTCTAGGGTTGATTAGAGAAGGAAAGCTAGTTGCGATTGGAGCGCCTGAAGAATTGAAAAAGCTGGTATCATCGGGACGGATTGAAGATGTCTTTTTGTTGAAAGAGGTGGCCCTATCATGAGAGTTACTGGTGTAATTATTCGTATTATTCGCCAATTTTTTCGAGATAAGCGTTCGTTAGCCATGATGTTTGGAGCACCTATGTTATTACTTTGGTTATTATCGCTAGTGTTTACACAAAAAGACTATGTACCGCATATCGCAGTTGTTGATATGCCGGCTCAGGTAGTAAAAGTGATGAAAAATCAGGAAGCGTCAATTTATGAATATAGTAAAGAAAAGGCAATGTCTGAGCTAGAAAATCAAAAGGTAGATGCAGTAATTCGTTTAGAAAATGGAAAAATGAATATTGTATTAGAAGGTAGTGATTCGTCAAAAAATCGTGCTGTACTTCAAATATTACAAAAAAGTACAGAGAAGAACGATGTATCGATAATGAAACCTGAAGTGAACTATTTACATGGCTCTAAAGACTTTACGATGTTTGATGGGCTTGGCCCTGTATTGATCGGTTTCTTTACATTTTTCTTTGTATTTATTTTATCGGGGGTGTCTTTCGTAAGAGAACGTTTAAGCGGTACGTTAGAAAGGGTATTATCGACTCCAATTAAAAGATGGGAAATAGTTGTAGGATATATTATTGGTTTTGGGATCTTTGCATTTATACAATCCATTATAATCGTAAGTTTTTCAGTTTATATTTTAGATTTGTATGTAGCTGGCTCTATATGGCTAACCCTACTTATTACATGTATGCTTTCTTTAACGGCATTAACTTTAGGGACGTTTTTATCAGCATACGCAAATAATGAATTTCAAATGATTCAGTTTATACCGCTTGTCATTGTGCCACAAATATTCTTTTCTGGTTTGTTTCCAATTGAATCGATGAATAAGTGGCTCCAAATGTTAGGGAAATTATTTCCGCTCACATACGGCGCTGACGCAATGAGACAGGTGATGATTCGAAATCAAGGATTTACAGAGATTGCATTAGATTTAACTGTTTTACTATTTTTCTCAGTATTATTTGCAGTAGGGAATGTATTTGCATTAAAGAAACATCGAAAAATATAGTGATGAGATAAAGGGGCATTATAGATGAAGAAGGATTGGCTGGAAGAATTAATTGCCGCAACAAATACAGACAAACGAAACGAACGTCAAATGCGTATATTAGAGGCGGCTGTTGATATGTTTGGAGAAAAAGGCTATGCTTCAACTTCAACAAGTGAAATTGCAAAACGGGCTGGTGTAGCGGAAGGAACAATCTTCCGCTACTATAAAACGAAAAAAGATTTATTGTTAGCAGTTGTCATGCCGACATTAACGAAGTTTGCTGCACCATTTTTCGTACAAGCATTCGCAAAGGAAATATTTAAATCGGAGTATAAATCATATGAGGGGCTTCTAAGAGTTGTTATTCATAATAGATTTGAATTTGCAAAAAAGCATTTTCCAATGATAAAAATATTAATTCAAGAAGTGCCATTTCAGCCGGAACTGAAAAATGAAATACAGCAGTTAGTTGAAACAGAATTACTTTCACATTTTAAAAAATTGATTGAAAAGTTTCAAGAAAAAGAGGAAATTATTGAAATGCCCCCAGCTACTGTTTTACGACTTACTTTATCAGCTGTATTAGGTTTATTATTAACACGATTTTTATTATTGCCAGAAGAAAAATGGAATGATGAAGCGGAAATTGAAAATACGATTCAATTCATATTGTACGGATTAACGCCACGAATTTAATCATAGGCAAAAATGTGTTGCAGTGTGAAGTACATATTTTCCATTTAAAAAAATAATAAATCGCCTTTAAAAAGGCGATTTATATCCATTATATATTTTGGATAAATAAGTACTTGTTTACTAAAAATGTTCTAAATTAACGTGTTTCTTTGTCTCTTCTTCTAAGGCCTAATAATCCTGCTAGTCCTAATAAACCGAGCCAAGCCCAATTATTATTTCTATCACGATTATCATTTATATCATTTGTTGTATTTACATTTCGAGTTCTTACATCATTATTAACTCTGTCTAAGTTATTGTCATTAACTCGAGTTGAAATATCAGTGTTATTAACTCTATTCATATTAGTTCCATCATATTCAGCTTGTGCAGATGTACCTAAAAACATAATAGATAGTGCTAAAACACTTAAAATAGATGATAATTTTTTCTTCATAACGCTCCCTCCTTTCTTACATATTAATTTCTCCAGAGCATGTGTGTATTATTCGTTTCACAGTTTCTGAACCGTCATTATAAAGGACACATTTATAGAAAATAAAGTTGAATGATTGCTAATATTTTATTGGCTATATATTTATCATAAAATTAAATGAATCAGACTTTGCTTAAAATGTTAATCTTAGTACAATTTATATTATACGGACTAGCATGAAGGAGGTAATGAAATGAGACAATTTGCAAAACCTACAATCGTTGTAAGTAAATGTTTAGAGTTTGACGCTTGTCGTTATAATGGGGAGATGATTCCGGATGTAACAATACGAAATTTGCAGCCATTTGTTACATTTATACCTGTTTGCCCAGAAGTCGAGATTGGATTGGGGACTCCTCGTGAAACGATACGCATTGTAGAAGAAAAAGGGGTGAATAAACTTGTGCAACCGTCTACAAGAGAAGACCTCACTGAAAAAATGGAGCAATTTTCAAATGAATTTTTACAAACGATATCAGATGTGGATGGTTTTATTTTAAAAAATCGTTCACCAAGTTGTGGTACGCGTGATGTGAAAATTTATTCTGGTTTTGAAAAAGCACCAGCAAAAGGAAAGGGACCTGGTTTATTTGGCGGAGCAGTAATAAAAAATTTTTCGCATCTTCCAATTGAAGAAGAAGGTAGATTGTCGAATTTTATTATTAGAGAACATTTCTTTACAAGGTTATTTACAATCGCATATTACAAGATGATGAAACGGAATAAAAATATGAAAGACCTCGTATCGTTTCAGTCGGATAATAAATATTTATTTATGGCATATAATCAGGTAAAGCAAAAGGAATTAGGGCGTATTATTGCAAATCACAAAAATGAAAAGATTGAAGTTGTATTTGAAAACTATGAGAAGACTTTATATGAATTATTTATGCGCACACCCCGCTATACATCGAATGTAAATGTATGTGAGCATATTTTTGGATACTTTAAAACAAAGCTGAAAAAACAAGAAAAAGATCATTTTTTAGATCTGATACAAAAATATAAAGAAAAGAAAATTCCGCTTAGTAGCTTACTTGCAATTTTAAAATCATGGGCTCTTCGATTTGATGAAAAGTATTTATTAAGACAAACATATTTCGAACCATATCCTGAAGCTTTAGTAGAGATTTCAGATTCAGGTAAAGGTAGAGATTATTAAACAAAAAATTACATAATTCGACAATGAAACTCCTATGTTGTTGTAGAACAATGTAGGAATTTTTTTGTGCATTAGTACAGAATCTGTTTTAAAATTAAATTATGACAGAATTATAACAATTATCTAACTAATATTCTTGTCTTTTCATTCGTAATGTTTGTAGTAGAAACTCGCACGCTGTCGAAACTCAATATTCGATAAGGGGTGTGTAGCGGAATGGAATTTACTCTAACTCGCGAAAAACAAATGATTAAAGAAATGGTACGTGACTTTGCTGAAAAGGAAATCGCACCGAAAGCTGTATATTATGACAAAACTGCAGAATTTCCATATGAAACATTTCAAAAAATGGGCGAACTAGGATTATTAGGTATCCCATTCCCAGAAGAGTATGGAGGTTCAGGTGGCGATACTGTATCGTACGCGTTAGCAGTTGAAGAAATTGGTCGTGCTTGTGGTGGAACAGGATTAAGTTACGCTGCAACAATTTCATTAGGTGCTTCTCCAATTTATTATTTCGGTACAGAAGAACAAAAACAGAAATATTTAGTTCCAATGGCATCAGGCAAAACGTTAGGTGCTTTCGGACTAACTGAGCCGAATGCTGGATCTGATGCAGGTGGTACACAAACGAAAGCTATATTAGATGGAGACGAGTATGTTATTAGTGGTGAGAAGTGTTGGATTACAAATGCAGAGTATGCAAACACAATTATTGTAACCGCTGTCAACGGTGTTGAAGAGAATGGTAGAAAACGTATTTCTGCATTTATCGTACCGACTACTAGTGAAGGGTTAACGATTTCAAGCCCTTACGATAAGATGGGCGTACGTGCTTCTAATACATGTGAAATCGTACTTGATAGTGTACGTGTACCGAAAGAAAATATACTTGGTGATGTAAATAAAGGGTTTAAACAATTCTTATATACACTTGATGGAGGACGTATTTCAATCGCAGCATTAGCTGTTGGTATTGCGCAATCTGCATTTGAACGTGCACTGCAATATGCGAAAGAACGTCAACAATTTGGAAAGTCAATTTCTAATTTCCAAGCGATTCAATTTAAATTAGCTGATATGGCGACTGAAGTAGAGCTAGCGCGTAATTTAGTACATAAAGCAGCTTGGTTAAAAGATAACGATAGACCTTTCGGTAAAGAAGCGGCTATGGCAAAACTTTTCGCATCTGAGGCTGCTAGTCGTATTGCAAATCAAGCGGTACAAATTCACGGTGGATACGGCTATATGCGTGAATATGAAGTAGAACGACATATTCGTGATGCGAAACTATTAGAAATTGGTGAAGGAACTTCTGAAATTCAACGTCTCGTAATTGCTAGACATTTAGGATGTAGATAAAAAGGAGGAATCACTATGTTTCAAAAAATATTAATTGCTAATCGCGGGGAAATCGCAGTTCGTATTATGAAAACTTGTCAAAAACTTGGTATTCGCACTGTTGCTATTTATTCTGAGGCAGATGAAAATGCCTTGCATGTAAAAATGGCAAATGAAGCTTACTTAGTAGGTGGGCCGCGTGTCCAAGAAAGCTATTTAAACCTTGAAAAAATTATTGAAATAGCTAAGAAGACAAATGCTGAAGCAATCCACCCGGGGTATGGATTATTATCTGAGAATCCATCTTTTCCGGTTCGTTGTAAAGAAGAAGGAATCGTATTTATTGGTCCATCAGAAGAAATCATTACGAAGATGGGAAGTAAAATCGAATCACGTATTGCGATGCAAGCTGCAGATGTCCCAGTAGTTCCAGGTATTACTACAAATATTGAAACTGCTGAAGAAGCAATTGAAATTGCTAAACAAATTGGTTACCCATTAATGTTGAAGGCATCCGCAGGCGGCGGAGGCATTGGAATGCAGTTGATGGAAACTGAGCAAACGCTCACCAAAGCATTTGAAAGCAACAAAACAAGAGCACAAAACTTCTTCGGTAACGGAGAAATGTATTTAGAGCGCTATATTGCAGATGCACATCATATTGAAATTCAGCTTTTAGCAGATACACATGGTAACACAGTGTATTTATGGGAGCGTGAATGTTCAGTACAGCGCCGAAATCAGAAAGTAATTGAAGAAGCACCTTCACCATTTTTAGATGAAGGTACACGAAAAGCGATGGGTGAAGTTGCTGTACAAGCTGCTAAAGCACTTGGTTATACAAATGCAGGTACAGTTGAGTTTCTTGTAGATGATCAGAAAAACTTCTATTTTTTAGAGATGAATACGAGATTACAAGTAGAGCATCCAGTTACAGAAGAAATTACTGGTTTAGATCTTGTAGAACAACAACTTCTAATTGCATATGGTGAAAAATTATCGTTTACACAAGATGATGTAAAACGTAGTGGTCATGCCATCGAGGCACGTATTTATGCAGAGGATCCGAAAACTTTCTTCCCATCACCTGGGAAAATTACAGATTTAACGCTTCCAACAAATGTACGTATCGATCACTTTTTGGAGAATCAAGTAACGATTACACCTTTCTATGATCCAATGATTGCGAAAGTCATTGCTCATGGTGAAACGCGTGAAGAAGTAATTTCCAAATTACACGATGCATTAGAAGAATTAAAAGTAGAAGGTATTAAAACGAACACGCCAATGCTACTTCAAGTATTAGAGGACGAAGTGTTTAAAGAGGGCATTTATACAACAGGTTTTGTAACGAAACAACTTGTTAAAAAATAAGATTTAACAATACTAAGGGGGAAAAAATGATGACGAAAGTATATGCATCGATGGCAGGAAACGTTTGGAAGATTGTTGTAGGAGTAGGGGATACAGTAGAGGAAGAACAGGATGTCGTCATTTTGGAATCTATGAAAATGGAAATTCCAATCGTTTCAGAAGAAGCTGGCACAGTTATGAAAATTAATGTGCAAGAAGGCGATTTTGTAAATGAAGGAGATGTATTACTAGAAATTGAATAGGGAGATATAGGGGGGAAGCGAATTGAAACTACCTAATTTTGCTGTCATTAAAGAAGTCGGGCCACGTGATGGCTTACAAAATGAAAAAAAGATTGTTGGCACAAAAGATAAAGTAAAATGGATTCAACTACTTACAGAGGCTGGATTATCGTACGTTGAAGTTTCCTCATTCGTTCACCCTAAATGGGTCCCTGCATTAGCAGATGCAAATGATGTGTTTTCTGAGCTGAAAAGGGATCCAAATGTTACATATGCAGCGCTTGTTCCAAATCAAAATGGTTTGGAGCGAGCTTTTTTGCAAAATGTAGATGAGGTGAATGTTTTTTTATCAGCAAGTGAATCTCATAATAAAAGCAATATTAATAAATCAATTCAAGAAGCATTAGTTGTAATTGAAGATATAACAAAACAGGCATTATTCGAAGGGAAAAAAGTAAGAGGCTATGTTTCTACTGTATTTGGCTGTCCTTATGAAGGGGATATAAGTCTCGTAGCAGTTGACGAATTATGTGATCAACTATTTTCATACGGCATTTATGAAGTGTCTCTTGGTGACACAATCGGAGTAGCGAATCCGTTACAAGTAGAGCGAGTATTAGAGCATTTATTAAAGAAATATGATGCTTCGCAGTTTGCAATGCACTTCCATAATACGTACGGAATGGCTCTTGCGAATGTAGTAAAGTCTTTAGAATATGGTATTGCAACATTTGATAGTTCTTGTGGTGGTCTTGGCGGCTGTCCATATGCACCAGGAGCATCAGGCAATGTTGCAACTGATGACTTAGTTCATATGCTCCATAAGTTAGGTGTCCAAACGAATATTGATGAAGAGAAGTTATTGAGAGCGAGTCAATTTATTCAAAGTAAATTAAATATCCAATTACCGAGTCATGTGTATAGAGCGCTTCAACATAAAACGATAAGTAGGTGAGAAGATGCTACAATTACAAAACATTTCAGTTGATTATGTAACACCTCATGTTGTAAAGATTTCGTTATGTCGTGAAAGACAAGCCAACTCATTATCTTTAGCGTTATTAGAAGAGTTACAAAACATATTAACTCAAATAAATGAAGAGTCAAATACTCGTGTAGTTATTCTAACAGGTGCTGGTGAAAAAGCGTTTTGTGCTGGTGCTGATTTAAAAGAACGCGCTGGTATGAATGAAGAACAAGTTCGCCATGCTGTTAGTATGATTCGCACTACTATGGAAATGGTTGAACAATTACCACAGCCAGTTATTGCTGCTATAAATGGAATCGCACTTGGTGGTGGTACGGAATTAAGTTTAGCTTGTGATTTTAGAATTGCGGCTGAATCTGCAAGTCTTGGTCTTACTGAAACTACACTTGCAATTATACCAGGAGCGGGTGGTACGCAGCGATTGCCAAGGTTAATTGGTGTTGGTAGAGCGAAAGAATTAATTTATACAGGAAGACGTATTTCGGCACAAGAAGCGAAAGAATATGGTCTAGTAGAATTTGTTGTACCAGCTCATTTACTTGAAGAAAAAGCGATTGAAATAGCAGAGAAAATTGCTAGTAATGGCCCTATTGCTGTTCGATTAGCGAAAGAAGCAATTTCAAACGGTATTCAAGTTGATTTACATACCGGATTACAAATGGAAAAACAAGCGTATGAAGGTGTAATCCATACGAAAGATAGATTAGAAGGATTACAGGCATTCAAGGAAAAACGCACACCAATGTATAAGGGGGAGTAAATATGTTAGATCAAAAACAACAATCGAATACATTTGAAGAACGAGTTGAAACGATTAAACAAGGCGGTGCACCAAAATATCATGAACAAAACAAAGCGAAAGGTAAACTATTCGTTCGAGATCGCTTAGCTCTTTTATTTGATAATGGTGAATATGTAGAAGATGCATTATTTGCAAATTGTGAACAAACAGGGTTACCCGCTGATGGTGTTATAACAGCAACAGGTAAAATACATGGTCGTACAGCATGTGTAATGGCGAATGATTCAACAGTAAAGGCTGGATCATGGGGCGCTCGTACAGTCGAAAAGATTTTACGTATTCAAGAAACGGCAGAAAAATTACGTGTTCCGTTATTTTATTTAGTTGACTCTGCTGGAGCACGTATTACTGATCAAGTTGAAATGTTCCCAGGGCGCCGCGGTGCAGGAAGAATCTTCTATAATCAAGTGAAATTATCAGGTAAAGTTCCTCAAGTATGCTTGTTATTTGGACCTTCTGCAGCTGGTGGTGCTTATATTCCAGCCTTTTGTGACGTTGTAATGATGGTTGAGGGAAATGCATCTATGTATTTAGGGTCTCCTCGTATGGCTGAGATGGTTATCGGTGAGAAGGTAACGTTAGAAGAGATGGGCGGAGCTCGTATGCATTGCTCTGTATCAGGATGCGGAGATGTTTTATGTAAGACAGAAGAAGATGCGATTACACAAGCAAGACAATACATTTCATATTTTCCAAACAACTATTTAGAAAAGACTCCATTAGTTACACCTCAAGAACCGAAACAATTCGATAAAACGTTAGAAGAAATCATTCCAGAAAATCAAAATGCTCCTTTCAATATGAAAGATCTTATTAATAGAGTTATTGATGAAGGTTCTTTCTATGAAGTGAAAAAATTATTTGCTCAAGAACTAATTACAGGTTTAGCACGTATTGATGGTAAGCCAGTTGGTATTATTGCAAATCAACCGCGAATGAAAGGCGGCGTATTATTCCACGATTCAGCTGATAAAGCAGCGAAGTTTATTAATTTATGCGATGCATATCATATTCCGTTACTATTCCTTGCAGATGTACCTGGATTTATGATTGGTACAAAAGTAGAACGTGCTGGTATTATTCGTCATGGTGCAAAAATGATTTCCGCAATGAGTGAAGCTACTGTACCGAAAGTTTCTATCGTTGTTCGTAAAGCATATGGTGCTGGCTTATATGCGATGGCAGGTCCAGCTTTTGAACCAGATTGCTGCCTAGCATTACCAACAGCTTCTATTGCGGTAATGGGTCCAGAAGCCGCGGTCAATGCTGTATATGCAAATAAGATTGCAGCTTTGCCTGAAGAAGAGCGTGATAGCTTCATTGCTGAAAAACGCGAAGAGTATAAGAAAGATATTGATATTTACCATTTAGCATCAGAGATGGTCATTGATGGTATTGTTCATCCGAACAATTTAAGAGAAGAGTTAAAAGGACGATTCGAAATGTATATGAGTAAATATCAAGTGTTTACGGATCGTAAACATCCTGTTTATCCAGTTTAAAAGCCCTATTTAGGGCTTTCTTGCTCAAAAAGTCAAGGAGGGGAAAACATTGAAACAAGCAGTTTGGTTTCCAACAGAAGAGTATAAAGAAAAAACGCGTTTATATGGTTGGATGAAATCATTGGGCTATGAAGATTATGAAACGTTTTATAATAAGTCAATCGAAGAAACGGCTTGGTTTTGGGGAGAAGCTGAGAAAGCAGTTGGCTATCAATGGATGAAACCTTATACAGAAGTGCTAGATTTAGAAAATGGTACGCCATTTGCACAGTGGTATAATGGCGGAACATGTAATGTTGTAGAATCGGTTTTATCACGCTGGCTTGCAGATGATGAAACGAGAACACAACCAGCACTTCAGTATGAAGGGGAAAATGGAACTTCAAAATCATTTACATATGAGGAGCTTGATAGCTGGGTAAGTCGCGTTGCAAACGGTTTGAAACATGCGGGTATTGAAAAAGGTGATCGTGTCACAATTTATATGCCGATGATTCCAGAAACAGTTGTTGCGATGCTAGCGGTTATGAAGATCGGAGCAATTATTTCACCAATATTCTCAGGATTTGCATCTGATGCAGTCATGACACGTGTACAAGCGGCAGGGTCTAAAATGATTATTACTGCAGATGGTTTTTCACGCCGAGGTAAAATTGTTTCATTAAAAGATGAAGTAGATAAAGCTTGTGAGCATTGTCCAACTGTTGAAAAAGTTGTTATCGTGCGTCATGCAGGAAATGATTTTACACCGCATAATTATGATTTCTCATGGAGTACGTTAGAAAAAGAAAAGCCATTTGTACATGCTGAAGAAATGCATAGTGATGATCCATTAATGCTCATTTATACATCAGGTACTACTGGAAAACCGAAAGGGACAGTACACACTCATGCTGGATTTCCTTTAAAAGCAGCTTTTGATGCGGGATTTGGAATGAATATCAAACAAGGTGACCGCGTATTATGGGTAACTGATATGGGATGGATGATGGGGCCATTTTTACTATTTGGCTCTCTCATTAATGGAGCAACGATGGTTATGTATGAAGGTGTTCCGGACTTCCCAGAAGCAGATCGTTTATGGGAGACAGTTGATAAATATGAAATTACACATCTCGGTATATCACCAACATTAATTCGTGCGTTAATGGCAAAAGGTGATGAGTATGTAAATAAACATTCACTTAAGAGTTTAGAAGTATTCGCCTCAACAGGTGAGCCTTGGAATCCAGATCCTTGGATGTGGCTATTTGAAACAGTTGGAAAAAGTAATGTACCAATTTGTAACTATTCAGGCGGGACTGAAATTTCTGGTGGGATTTTCGGGAACGTCCTTATTAAACCAATTGCACCGATTAGCTTTAACGCTTCTTTACCAGGAATGGCAGCGGTTGTGCTCGATGATCAAGGCAATCCGATTCGTGATGAAGTTGGAGAATTATGTTTAGAGAAACCTTGGGTTGGTATGACGAAAAGTTTCTGGGAAGACGATGAGCGTTATGTGAACACATATTGGTCACGTTTTGAAAATAAATGGGTTCATGGTGACTGGGTTGTTTACGATGGTGAGCAATATATTATTACAGGACGCTCGGATGATACGTTAAACATTGCTGGGAAACGTATTGGACCTGCTGAATATGAATCAATTCTTGTAAAGCATAATGATGTCATAGAAGCTGCCGCGATTGGTGTACCAGATGATGTAAAAGGTGAAGTTTGTCATTGTTTTGTAGTATTAAGAGATAATGTAACATTTACTGAAGAATTAAAGAAAGAATTAATGAGTTTAGTAAACTCTCATATTGGAAAAGCATTATGTCCAAAAGATATTCACGTTGTAGAAGATTTACCGAAAACACGTAATTCTAAAGTAATGCGACGCGTCATTAAAGCCGCTTATTTAGGAAAAGAATTAGGCGATTTATCATCACTTGTAAATCCTGAGGTAGTTCCGTTTATTCAGGGATTGCAGTCTAGTAAATTATAAAATTAAAGCATGTATAATGTGAACTGACCTCTAATTGTTAGAGGTCAGTTTTTATATATACAGGATAATTTAGTACATGTGTTTGTTTTTTCCTTTCTATGTTTTTGCCTCGTACACTTTAAAGTTAGTGGACATACTATATTAATAGAAATGATTAGGGGGTGAGATTTTGGGTTCTCGATTTAATAATTGTAAAAAGAAGTGTACATGTAAACAGGATGATTGTTGGGATGTTTTCGAAGAGTGTAAAAAAGAACATGAAGAGCAAAATAAAAAATGTGATTGTTGCTGTGTACAAGGAATTAGAGATGAGCTGAGAAAGTTAGTAAACAGATCAGTGCGCATTACAACAGGAACTAATAATTATGCAGGAACTGTTTCTTCTGTCACTTGTGATGTTGTAAAGCTTGCCAATAGTGCTGGGGTAGTTACAGTAATTATTTCAGTTTGTAAAATTGAAGCAATTGAACCATTGTTAACATAGGAAACATAGCATAACTGAGCTATGTTTTTGTAAAGCCATTCTTATGAATGGCTTTATTTTCATTTCGTATAAAAGGAGAATATATTCTATATATAGAAATAGGTTTGAGGATATATAGAATGGTGTAATGAAAGGAGAATGAAGTTGATTAAACTAAAGCCCTTTAAAAAATCTGATTTCAAGCCATTAATTGATTGGATTGACTCCGAGGATTTTTTAATACAATGGTCGGGAAATGCATTTACATATCCTTTAAATGAACAGCAATTAGAAAAATATATAGAAAGTGCAAATACACTTGCATTCAAAGTGATAGATGAAGACACCAAAGAGGTAGTTGGTCATATTTCACTTGGACAAATAGACAATATAAATAAATCTGCCAGGATTGGGAAAGTACTAGTTGGTGATACGAAAATGAGAGGACGTTCTATAGGGAAGCATATGATGAAAGCAGTACTTCATATTGCATTTGAAGAATTAAAACTACATAGAGTAACTCTTGGTGTCTATGATTTTAATACGTCAGCCATTTCATGTTACGAAAAAATAGGATTTGTAAAAGAAGGGTTATTAAGAGAGTCGAAAAAAGTAGGAGAAACGTATTGGAATTTATGGGAAATGAGTATGTTAGAATATGAATGGAGCGATAAAGAATTATAGTTATTTATAATTATATTATGTTAATTAAAAGGGGGTGGGGGATTATGAATAAGAAAACGAAAATCATTACAATTGCAGCTGTTTCAGGAGGAGGTAAAACTACTGTTACAGAAAGATTAACAAATGAGTTGAAAAATTCAAAAGCTCTTTATTTTGATAGTTATAACTTTGATAATTGTCCTGCAGATATTTGTAAATGGATTGATGATGGAGCAAATTGCAGAACAAAGCGGTCACTATATTCAAAAAGACGAGCCACATTATATTATAGATGCTGCTAAATGGATAATTGAGGTAGGGGAGGGATAATTATGTACACTTTATTTCAATACAATTGGCAAGTAAGAGATGATTGGTTTAAGTGGTGTGAGCAACTTTCAGAGGAAGAATTACTCCGCAAGCGTGTTGGTGGTGTTGGAAGTATTTTAGAAACATTATTTCATATTGTAGATGTTGAGTATAGCTGGATTAATGCGCTTCAAGAAAAAGAAGATGGTGCACCGCAGTTTAAAGAGTATCAATCAATCCAGAAGGTGAAAGCGCTATCTGATTTGTATAAAAGAGAAGTAGAAGAGTTTTTACAAGTATGGTCAGCTAACTTAGAATGTAAGCTATTAAAAGCTTCGTGGACAGATAAAACATATACATATGGTGAGGTCTTAAGGCACGTAATTGTACATGAAATTCATCATATCGGTCAGTTATCTATATGGGCGAGGGAGTTAAATCTCCAGCCTGTTTCAGCGAATTTAATTGGGAGAGGACTATAGATTTAGAAAACGGCTTGCATTGTAAATACAAGCCGTTTTTTTATATATAAGAAGATTTCCTAGTTGAAATCCTCGGATTTTTTCTGACGTATATGTAAGAACATTAAAATTGTTATAATGAAGAAAATCAACAATGTTTGTATAATCAAATTTTTAAACTGAAGCAAAACTGCCCAAGATGTAACCGCATCTTTGAACGCTTGGAGTGCAGAGTAAGAAGAAGGATCAAAGCCGTACTGAAGTAACTTTTTTGTTTCAATAAACGTACTGTTTTCATTTTCGGCGTCTAATATTACTGAAATAAGTCTAGTATCTCCTCGTTTTGCGGTACTGACAAAACTATAATTGCCATTAGTTGAAAAACTAGTTTGTAAGCCATCAACACCTTGGAGTTTAATGTTTTTATTGAGGGAATATATCATTTTATTGGTGTTGAAAACTTTCGTATCTTTGAAGGAGAACTGGTAAGAGGTTAGTTTTGTAACGTTCAGTACATCTGGAAAGTCTGTTACTAATTCTGTTGCTAGTTTAGCAACTTCAATTGCTGTTGTAGTTGAAAGTTTATTTGTATCGTTATTCATTCCAGTAGCGTTTAGAAACGGAGATGGTTGTGATAACTTTAAGCGTTTTGCTTTTTCATTCATTAACTGTGTAAAATTATCTTCGTTTCCAGCGATATGTTCTGCAAGGGCAAGTGCGGAACGATTATTCCCTGTCAATAACAATGCATGTAGTAAATCACGAACCGTCGTTTTATCTTTCGAAGTTACTTGTATAGGACTCGTTTCTGCTTGGAAAACTTCGTTACTTATTTTTACGACTTCATCTAACTGTATATTTCCTTCATTCAGTTGTTCTAGTGCGATATATTCTGTCATTAATTTAGATAAAGTAGCCGATTGTATAGGAGTTTCTTCATTTTTTGTATAAACAACTTCACCTGAATGAGCATCTATTAAAATAGCTGATTTAGCTTGAATAATTGGGCCATTTACATAAAGATAAAAATATAAAACGATAAGTGCAGTAATAACAAAAGATAATAATAAAATTGCGAATTTTTTTAAGAATTGCATAAGCGATCCTCCTATTATGACATCGATAATAATATTGTAAAAAGGAATGCTTAATTAGGAAGAAAGAAAAGGTAAAGAATTTCTAAAGAATTATAAAGGATTATTAAATTTTGGATGTTACTGGAAAATAAAAGGTCCAATTTCTTATATCGTAAGAAATTGGACCTAAAATTAAGCTGTATTAACATTTATATGGTTGTAGTTTTACAGTGAATGTTGTTTTTTTGTCATCACTATACACTTCAATTGTTCCTTTATGCAATTCGACAATACTCTTTGCAATTGCCAACCCGAGTCCAGATCCACCAGTGTTTGTAGAGCGCGATTTCTCAACACGATAAAAACGTTCAAAAATATGGGGTAAATCGGTACTTGGAATAGGTTGGCCGTAATTGGTTATATCGATTGCAATCATATTATTACTTTCATAAGCAGTAATATCAATATAATCACCATCGTTACCGTAAGCGATAGCATTAATAATTAGATTTTCAAATACGCGCACTAATTTGTCTCCATCAGCTAATACCATTAGCTTCTTTGATGGAAAAAAGGGGCGACAATCAATATTAGCCTCTTGAAGCTGTATTCGAAATTGAACTGTTAATTGTCCAAGAAGCTCCACAATATCAATAGGGACAGAATATAAACTTAATTCTTTATTTTGAACACGTGTATATTCAAACAAATCATTCATTAATGCATTAAGACGGGTTACTTTATCGTAAATGACTTGTATATAATGACGTAATTCCACTTCATCTCTATAATTATCATGGTGGATTAAATTCACGTATCCAACTATAGAGGTAAGAGGAGTGCGTAAATCATGTGATACATTTGTAATCAATTCACTTTTTGCTTGTTCTGCCTGTCTTTCTTCATCAATTGAGACTTTCAATTGTTCAACAATTTGATTAACCCCGCTTGCTAACTCTTCTAGATAATTATGGTTTACAATAGAAACTTTATGATTGAAGTTTCCATTTGCAATATAACGAATCTCTTCTATCATTTTTTTAATGCAAGTTTCATAGTAAAGCTTTCTTTCATGACGGTAAAAAATGTATAGGTAAGATGAGAAAATCGAAAATAAAAATAAATAAGAGACGATCATCATCCAAAGAGATTCCTTTATTCCTTTATATTTTTCATAACCAAAAATTCTAATGAATTCTTTGCCGAGTTCGCTTAATGTAAGCGAACTTTCAATTACACTTGTAACAAGACGATATATAATTAATTCAGTAATAGGGGTAAGTGTGATAGCTAACATGAACCAAAAAATTAACTTCCACTTTGGGATATCTTTTAATATATCAAATGCTTCATTTCTCAATTTTATAGCCTACTCCCCAAACGGTATGAATAAACTTCTCTCCATTCATTCCAGTTTCAAGTTTATCTCGTAAATTACTAATGTGAACCATTACAGTTTTATTTGAACCATAACCATCTTCATTCCAAACACGTTCAAATATTTCTTCAGAACTAAATACTCTTCCTGTATTACTCGCAAGTAAATATAAAATATCAAATTCAATAGATGTAAGCTTAATATATTCGCCATTTACTTTAACGGTATGATTATGTTTGTGAATTTCAGCAGAACGAATGCGAATCATACCATCTTCATTTTTGGGAGAAGTAGCATTTTGGAAAGATGATCTTCGTAGTAAAGCTTTCACTCTAGCTACTAATTCTAATGGATTGAATGGTTTAATCATATAATCATCTGCACCAGTCATAAGACCTAATATTTTATCCATATCTTCTGCTTTTGCACTCAACATAAGAATAGGTACAGTATTATTTTCACGAACCTCTTGGCAAACTTCTAATCCGTTTCGTTTTGGCATCATAATATCCAAAATCATAAGGTCAACTTCATATGTAGAAATCATTTGCAATGCTTCATCGCCATCGTATGCTTTATAAATGTTATAGCCTTCATTTCGCAAATAAACAGCAAGTAATTCAACAATTTCTTTATCATCATCAATAATTAATATGTTTTTATTCATTATGTAGTTCCTTTCCTTACAAATCATTAACATTACTATAATATCAAACATTTATGTATTTTGTAGCAATGATTCTCTATAAAATTTCATGTAACGTATAAAAAAGGGATTAAAACATTAATAACGAATACAAATAAAAAGGATATTTAAATACAGCGTTATATTGAAAGTTAGGAAGAAGGGGACATACGATGCTATATAAGGATATATACTCATTTACTCCAACTGGAAAAATTGAAAATGATATAAAAGCTTTTCTATTAAAATACAATAAAGAAGTTACATATAAACATTTAATTCGAGTGGCAAATGAAGCTCGAAAAATTGCGGTTAAGTATCATGTAAATGAAGAAAAGGCAGCAATTGCAGGATATTTACATGATATTAGTGCAATCTTTCCAAATGAAGATCGGATTGTAGTTGCTGAGCAATTCGGAATAGAGATATTACAAGAAGAGCGAGAGTTTCCAATGATTATTCATCAAAAATTGTCGAGAGTAATCGCAGAACAGCTATTTAAAGTAACAGATGAAGAGATTTTAAATGCAATTTGTTGCCATACCACGCTGCGTAAACATGCAACGAAGATGGATTTAGTGTTATTTGTTGCTGATAAAATAGAATGGGATCAAAATGGGACACCACCATACTTAGTAGAAGTAAAAAAGGGGATAGAAAAATCTTTAGAACATGCTGCATTTGCATATATTTCATTTTTGTGGGAAAGAAAAGAAACGTTGAAAGTTATACATCCTTGGCTAAAAGATGCATATAGGCAGTTAAAAGAAATTATAGAGTAGAAAAGGTATACGAATGCAATTAAAAGAATATATGAATCAAACATTTCCTGGGGTTACATTAGTACCACATATATACTTTCAGTGGGAAAATCATTTGCATTTTCATTTTGGGAAAGGGAAAGACCTATTTGTAGAAAGAACTGACGATGTAAATAGGGAATACTTCACTCAGCTTTATACATATAATAAATACTTGTTTGAAGATATATTTTCAAAAGAAGATGAAGTCTTTTTAATAACAAATGTTTATCGATTTAAAAAGGAAAATATGAAAAATTCGCAGAAAATAAATGTATACAATAAATTTATTAAAAAGATGGATTTAAATTTCCAAATAAAACAAGAAACGTTAGCTTTTCTATTTGAAGATGAAGAAGCTGATTTATATTGTACATATCAATTTTCATTAAAATGCTTTACAGAAGATATTAAATATCAATCGCTTATTCAAGCTGCAAATCATGAAGAATTTCCGGATCTTTATCCTCGTTTTGGACGCAAAAAAGAAATTTCTTATCCAGATGTATTTCTTATAAATGTATCGAAAGATATTATCATGTTTATTTACGATGATAGAGGATGTGAAGTAATTGCAAAGAATAAAGAAACAATCCGAAATTTATATGAGAAATATAAAGAGTGGATTCCAGATTATGAACGAGAGAGTATAGATAAAGTATTTACATGATAACAATAGGGGAAGTGAAGCGTGTAATGAAACGTATTGCAATCGTAGCCGCATGGGAACCTGAACTTACGTATTTGCATCAATATTATCCAAGTGAACGCATTGAAAAAAGAGCAGCTTGGGAATTTCATTTTCATACTATAAATGATCTGGAAATTATTTCAGTTATAACTGGAGTTGGGAAAGTAAGCTGTGCAAGTTGTGTACAATTATTAATTAGTGAGTTTCAGCCAGATGAGTTGTTTATGACAGGAATATGTGGAAGTCTATCAAATAAGGTGAAAAATGGACATATTGTAGTAGCTCTTAATGCAATACAACACGATGTTACTGCTGCCGGTTCGGGGGAAGATGTTTTTAATTTATATAATGGTAGGACAGCACCTATTGAAACAACAAAGTCGCTTGTAAGAAGAATAAAAAAGATACGATCATATGATTCGATTCATTATGGTACATTTTTATCTGGAGATCAACGTATTCGTAGTTCAGAAATGAGATATTTACTCCATACTGTATATGGAGCATTAGCGGTTGATCAAGAAGTGGCAGCTTTTGCTTATGTGTGCCAAATCAATAACAAACCTTTTCTATGTTTAAAAGCTGCTTCAGATCAAGCGAATGATAAAACGAAAGAGGAACAAAAAATCTTTAAAACGTTAGCATGTGAACGAGCGTGTGAGCATTTAATTGCTTTTTTACGTGTATATGAGATTAATGTAGTAAATCATAGATAGTGAGAGGGGTTAATATTGGAAAGTACAAATAAAATAGCTATTTTGGGTGCAAACGGAAAAGCGGGGAAATTCCTTGTAAAAGAAGCGCTAGATAAGGGGTATCAAGTAAAAATATTAACAAGAAATTCTAATAATATCAAAATAACAAATGAAAATATAGAGATCATTAATGGAGATGCACGTGATTTTGCTTCAATACGCAAATTACTTAAAGGGTGTGGAGCTGTAATTAATGCAGTAGGTCAACCCAAAAATGAATCTTATATTTTTAGCACAGTAACGAAGCATATTTTAGAAGCAATGAAGGAGTTTGAAATAAAAAGATATATTGTAATTTCCGGAGGCTCTTTAAATGTTACAGGAGATCAAAAGGGAATTGTAAATAAAATAGGAGCTACCTTATTTAAAGTTTTTTTATCAAAAATGATGCAAGATAAATATAAAGAATTACAAATTATCCAAAGTAGTGAAGTAGATTGGACAATTGTTAGATTACCATTTGTTATAGAGGGAAATGGTATTGGACGTATAAACGAGAGTTTAGTAGATATGCCAGGAATCAAAATTCAAAATAGTGATATTGCACCATTTGTTATAAAACAAATTAATAGTGACAGATATGTAGGGAAGTGCCCGTTTATTTCAAATTAAATGGTAGGATTAAAAATTAAAGAATGATGGGTAGAGTGGAGCTAGTACATTTTATGTATTTGAATGTTAAGTTTAACACGAGTAAGTGGGGGGGATTTTATATGATTCAATACAAAAGGTGCAGTGAAGTAAGTATAGATTTAGTATATGAAGCTTTTAGAGATGGCTTTTCAGATTACATTATTAAAATGGAAGTTTCAAAGGAAGATTTTATAAAAAGATTTTTTGGAGCTGAAGGGAATTCACTAAAACATTCATTTGTTGCTTTAGACGGTAATAAATCTGTTGGTGTAATACTTGGCGGGATAAAGGATTATGAAAACATAAAAACAATGCGCTGCGGAACATTAGCAGTTCATCCCAATTACCGTGGTATTGGTGTGAGCCAAAAGTTATTTGAATTACATAAAGAAGAGGCGATTCAAAATGAGTGTAAGCAACTTTTCCTTGAAGTCATTGTAGGCAATGATCGAGCGATTCGTTTTTATAATAAATTAGGCTATGAAAAAGTATATGATCTATCTTATTATAATTTAAAAGATATGACTAAAATAATAACTAAAGACTGTAACGGAATTGAAGTAAAACAATTAGAATTTGCAGCTTTCAAAGTTGAAGTTCAAAAATGGTTATACTTCCATATAAATTGGCAAAATGATATGGATTATATTGAAAAAACAAATAATACATTTTATGGCGCATATGTCGATAATGATTTAAAAGGTTCAATATGTATGAATGAACAAGGTAAAATTAGTTTTTTTTTCGTAGACAAAGACTATAGAAATCGTGGTATTGGATCAAGATTATTACAAGTGGCAAGAGAAAACTTAAATGTGTCAAGTTTATCAATTGGGTTTCCAAACAACAATTTACTAGAAGGTTTTTTAAAGAAAACTGGATTCAAAAAGAATTCGTTAGCACAATATGAAATGTATGTATTACTGTAAAAAGCGAAAGAAGTTATTCTTTCGCTTTTTATTTTTGTACTATATTGATATTTTACTTTGTATAATATTCTTTTTTTATGTAGAATAGATAAGATGGGAGGGGATAAAATGAATAACGGATTAAAGCTTAAGATTGTTGAGTTGCATTGTTTCGTTCAAAAGACTTATTCTGATATGAAAATAGCATGTGATATTGCTATTTATCAAGAAAACACTTCTAAATATTTAGTTTCATTAGGATTTTTAAATAAATCATATATGACTTATATAGAAGCAAGAAGATTTTATCGTGAAAATGAAGAACTTGTAAGTGTAGAATTTGATAATTTTTTTGATACATATGATATATTAGAACAGGAATTAAAACTAGTTATTTCAACTGAAGATAAAAATCCTTCATTGTTACATAGCAGGTTTGATCAGTTTCAGCAGAAAGTTGAAAATATAAATGACCTAATAAAAGTATTGCAAAATGCTCGTTAATGAATGCTTTTTCTGTTTTATATAGAAATTATATATTAAAAACATATTAGGTATATTACATATTGAAGAGGTGACTTTTGTTGAATACAGAGGTCATCTTTTTACATTAGAAATAAATTGTATGAATTTTAGCAGTTTCATATTTTAAAAAATTATACGAGGAAAATAACATGAAAAATAAAAAAGAAATAGCTATAGTTACATTAACAACAGGATTAGCTTTAACAAGCATAGTACCATACGAGATAGGTTATGCGGAGGAAACGGATCAAATGCAAGTTGATATTCAAGAGGATTCGTTCCGTACAGGTGAACTTACAAAACCATCACAAAAAACGCCAGAGAACGTAGTGAAAGATGCACTTAAGGAAAAGACGGAACATGCTTTGTCACCAAAACAAGTGAGTGGAGACAAAGGGGTAGATTACGAAGTTGTTCAAAAACGTGGTTCTTATGATGGGACTACACTTGTTCGTATGCAACAAATATATGAAGGTAAAGAAGTATACGGACACCAATTGACTGCTCATGTAGATAAAAAGGGTATTATTAAAAGTGTTTCAGGGGAAAGTGCACAAAACTTAGAAAAAGAAGATTTAAAGAATCCTATTAATTTATCAAAAGAAGAAGCAAAACAATATATTTATACGAAGTACGGAAATGATATTCAATTTATTTCTGAGGCAGAAGTTAAGGAAGTTATTTTTGTTGATGAAAATCGTGGGCAAGCTACAAATGCATATCAAGTTACATTTGCAGCTGCCACACCAAACTATGTATCTGGAACTTATTTAGTGGATGCTCATAGTGGTGATATGTTGAAAAATATGGTGCAAGAGTCAGATTTAAAAGTAAGTGAAGAGCGTGTTGAAGCTATTCAGGAGAGTAAAAAAAGTAATTTTAAATCATTAACCGGGACTGGAAAAGATGATTTAGGAATAACTCGTACATTTGGTATTTCTGAACAAAGTAACGGGAAGTATGCGCTTGCCGATTACACAAGAGGGCAAGGAATTGAAACGTACGATGTGAATTATAGAGATATTACTTTTGAAGATAAATATTATCCTGGTATATTAGCAACTAGCACATCAACAACATTTAATGACCCAAAAGCGGTAAGTGCTCATTTCTTAGCAACAAACATATATGATTTTTATAAAGACAAATATAAGCGTAATAGTTTTGATAATAAAGGGAAAAAAGTAGTTTCAGTTGTACATGCATGGGATTCTGGAGAAACAAATGATCCTAAAAATTGGGCAAATGCATTTAGCGCTAATATTAACAATGTTAGTATGCTTATATATGGTGATCCAATGGTTAGATCGTTTGACATAGCGGGGCATGAATTTACACATGCGGTTACATCTAGTGAATCTAATCTTGAATTTTTTGGAGAATCTGGGGCAATTAACGAGGCGTTATCTGATATTATGGGAACGGCTATTGAGAAATATATAAATAATGGGGAATTTAATTGGACAATAGGAGAACAAAGTGGATCAGTTCTCCGTAATATGAAAAATCCATCTTCAGTAAAATTCTTTAATGGAGTACCGTATCCAGATGATTATAGCAAATACAATGATTTAAATGGAGAAGATAATGAGGGCGTTCATTTCAACTCAAGTATTATTAATAAAGTTGCGTATTTAATTGCAAAAGGTGGCACTCATAACGATGTAACTGTAAATGGCATTGGTGAAGATAAAATGTTTGATATTTTCTATTATGCAAATACTGATGAATTGAATATGACATCTAATTTCACTGAATTAAGATTAGCGTGTCTTAAAGTTGCAACAAATAAATATGGGGCAAATTCCATTGAGGTTGAAGCCGTTCAAAAAGCATTTGATGCAGCAAAAATTAAAGGAACAGTGAAAGAAAACGAAAAAACTGAGGCAAACCAATTCCCAGAGTTAACAGTACCGCCAACAATTACACTACGTGTCGGTGATAAATTTGACCCAATGAGCAATGTAAAAGCTATTGATAAAGAAGATGGTGATTTAACAAATCGAGTAGAACATAAAGGTGATGTAGATGCTTCTAAACCAGGAAAATACATTGTGGAATACTCTGTCGTTGATTCTCAAGGGGGCAATGCAGCGGCTACGCAGACAGTAATTGTAGAGGGGAATGAAGAAACATTAGATTTAAACCCTACATTAACAGTACCTACTGCAACGACGATACATATAGGCGATTCATTCGAACCTATGGCAAAAGTATTAGCTATTGATAAAGAAGATGGCGATCTTACTTCTAAAGTAAAAGTTAATGGTGAAATAAATACCTCTAAAGCTGGTACTTACGTATTAATGTATACAGTGACAGATTCTAAAGGACATGAAGTAACTGCAAAACAAACTGTAACGGTCAAAGTTAGAGAAGAAGTTAAAAATGAAATACCAATACTAAAAGTACCTGCTACAACTACAATTACTGAGGAAGATCAATTTGATCCAATGGTAGGAGTATTAGCTACTGATAAAGAGGACGGTGACCTTACTTCTAAAGTAGCGTATGAAGGAACTGTAGATACCTCTAAAGCTGGTACTTTTGACATAATATATAGTGTCAAAGATTCTGTAGGTAATGAGGTTCATACAATACAAAAAGTATTAGTGAAAGATAAAGACATTAGCAAAGCTAATAGCCTTACTAATAACAGTAATATCCCGAACAACAGTAATTCCGATAAAAAAGAATCTACATATAAAGAACTTCCAAACACGGGTGCAAGTACAACTAATAGTGCAACAATGGGCATATGGATGGTTATTACAGGTACCGTACTCGCATTGGTTCGCAAATTTAGAAAGATACAAAAATAATAGTAGGAATTATTTCTCACACAATAATTATTAGATGAATTTTTTACTTAATAAGATTTTAGTATTTAAGTGGTGTATTTTGCTTCTATAAAACTTTATGTTTGGACGCTATTTTTCCTACTGACCTACATTACATATAAAGCACGTTACTATTCTCATTCAAATAAAAGAATAGTAACGTGCTTTTTGATTTAAAAATAGCCTAAATTCAAAAGGTCATGAATGTGGAAGTAATTCTAATCTGCCATTGATAAGTTACTAAAAACACTTTGTTTTAATGAAAGTTTAACTCTATATGACAACATGAGATTTTCGGTATTTACCAGGTGTTTCATTAGTGAATTTTTTGAAAATTTTAGTAAAATAACTTTGATCGCTAAAATTAAGCGAAGCGCATATGTCTGATAAGGGATAGGTGGTAAAAGTTAATAATTTCTTTGCTTCTTCGACTCGTTCACGTTGAATGTACTCAATTAATGAAATACCGACCTCTTTTTTAAATAATATAGATAAATAATCTGAATTCACATTAGCAAATTTAGCAAGTTGTTTAACAGATATTGGATTGTAAATATTTTTAAAAATATAGTTTTTGCAAATAGCAATAGTCTGTGAATGTTGCTGTGTTTTTTGTGCCTTTACACGGTCTGCAAAGGTGCAAAAAGCATTTTTTAATAAATCCCAAACAGATTCTTTGTCTTTTAAATCTTCTGTTCTTTGAATATGTAAATCATAAATTTTGTAAGCAATCCCAGATGGAAGTCCCCCTTTTATCGCATATCTAGTTGCGAGCGTGATGGATGAAATACAAATGTTTTTATGACGTCTTAATTGATGGAATGAAGATAAAGATGAAAGAGTCTCTTGTTGGAATTCGTAATAATATTTGAGTACGGTTTCTTTATCCCCGTTTTCTATAGACCCAAGTAGTTGCTGCTCTATATATAAATTATGATAAATGGATTCATCTTTTTGCATTGAAATATATACATCTTCGTTTAAGATTCTGCTATGACTTATATGAAGTGAGTCACTGTTATTTGAAAAGGTACTTACATCTGAATTTTTTTTATAGAGAATGTTATAGAACAATATTGCTATATTTACAAAGAAATTTTGATCTTTAACTGACAATGAAAAATAATGGTCTCTTGTTCTTTTATAATTCGGAATAAAATTAAGGTTACTATCCGCTTTACTTGTAGAAAAATTTACATGTGCCAAGGGCCCAATAATAACAGTACCGTTCACCATATAATCGCTCTTTATGTGAATTAAAATGAAGTGCCCTAGATGTTCGTGAGTTCTGAAGATGGGGGAATTATATGTATCATTTCTCTGAAAAAGCACATGTAACTGTTCTATTTTTGATGTATACAACGAATTCGAATCATTTTTTGATGTGAATTCTAAAAGAATATTTTTGTTACAATCTAAAAAACAAACTGGGATTTCAAAAGATTGGAAAAACATATTGCAAATGTACTCTATCTCAACTAGACTGAGCTTTTTAGTCATATTCTTCCTCCTTACAGTTATGCGTAATAGTTAAATAAGCATATATTCCTTTTTTCATAAGTAGAAACGGAAAACCTTTATTAATAAAAAATATAAATAAAAGTTATAAACTTCTAAGAATAATACCATAATTTAACATAGATAGCACATATTATTTGAATATACAGGTAATAGTTTTAGACAGTAGGGTAAAATATGAATCGTCACACTTATTTGTTGGTTATTACTTATATGTATCAAAAAAGGATTAAGATTGGATTTTAAATAGGGATAGGAAGGGAGAAATGAATGGATTCACAGTAAGTGATTAGTCGAAATTAGCAGTGAAAGCTATTATGTAACAATGTAATGAGTCTTGAAGTAGAGATATAATTTGTAATTCAGAGGAGAAAATTACATATATCATGCGGAGAGACAACGTAATAATAGAAGATAAGAAAAGTGAATAAGTGATTGTAAACAATGGATTGTTGGACGACTATGTTTTATGTTATGCGTTTAAATCTAATACTTGGCACACTATTGCTTGTAAGAAGGTAATAGTAATAAAGAGATTTTTAAAATGATAGAAGTAGTAAAGGGGATAAGAGAAATGAAAAAAATATCTAGTATTCTTTTAGTCTTTTTTTTAGTGTTTTCTACATGGACAAGTGTATTAGTAAAGGCAGACTCACCAACCAAAGGTACTTTAACGATTCATAAGTATGAGCAAGAAAAAGGTGGAGCACAGGGACTAGAAGGTAATGGTTCTGCAAATCAAGAGGTGCCAAAAGATGCGAAACCATTAAAAGGTGTAACGTTTGAAGTGAAAAGGGTTGCTTCGTTTGAAAAAATTTCAAACGATGGGAAAATCGTAAAAGAAGACGTGCAACCTGTAATGGGAGCTACTCCAAATCAAGTAGTAACAGATGATAATGGACAAGCTGTATTAAAAGATCTTCCGCTAGGACGTTATGAGGTGAAAGAAGTGGCAGGACCTCCACATGTTAACCTAAATCCCAATACGTATACAGTGGATATTCCATTAACGAATAAAGAGGGTAAGGTGCTAAACTATGATGTTCATATGTATCCAAAAAATGAGATTAAACGTGGTGCAGTGGATTTAGTAAAAACTGGTGTAAATGAAAAAGCATTAGCAGGTGCAGTATTCTCTTTATTTAAAAAAGATGGTACAGAAGTGAAAAAAGAGTTAGTAACAGATGCTAATGGTCATATTCGCGTGCAAGGATTGGAGTATGGTGAATACTATTTCCAAGAAACAAAAGCTCCGAAAGGGTATGTAATAGATCCGACTAAACGCGAGTTTTTTATAAAGACCTCCGGAACTATTAACGAAGATGGAACAATTACTTCTGGTACAGTAGTTATAGTAAAAGTGCAAAACTATGAAGAACCAAATATTGATAAAAAGATTAACGGTTTTTTGGAAGCGTTACCAATTAATCCGTTAACTAATTACAATTATGATATCAAAACATTAATTCCAGAAGACATTAAAGAATACAAAAAATATGTAGTAACAGATACTTTGGACAATCGTTTAATGATTCAAGGAAAACCAGTCGTGAAAATTGATGGAGCGGAAGTAAATGCAAGCATTGTAGAGGTAGCTGTAGAAGGGCAAAAAGTAACAGCTACAGTAAAAGATTTCGCAAAGTTAGATAGTAAAAAAGAATTTCATTTACAAATTAAATCACAAGTAAAAGAAGGAGTACTATCTGGCTCGGAAATTTTAAATACAGCAAAAATTGATTTTATAAATAAAAATGATGTAATTGGAGAAAAGGAATCTAAACCTGTAGTTATTGTTCCGACAACTGGAATTATTGAGTTAACAAAAGTTGATGGTGCTGATAAGAAGAAATTAAAAGGTGCAGAGTTTGTACTTAAAGATAAAAATGGAAAAATAGTTGTTGTGGCAGGTAAAGAAGTCACAGGTGTATCAGATGAAAATGGTGTTATTAAATGGACTAACATTCCGTATGGGGACTATCAAATTTTTGAAACGAAAGCACCAACTTATACAAAAGAAGATGGTACAACAGCTTCATATCAATTATTAAAGGACCCTATTGATGTAAAGATTAGTGAAAATAATCAAACGGTTAAATTATCGATAGAAAATAATAAAAGTGGATGGATTCTTCCAGTAACGGGTGGTATCGGAACGACTCTTTTTACTGTACTAGGCCTTGCGTTAATGGTTACAGCGGCATTTGTTTTCTTTAGAAAAAAGTTTGCTAATAATTAAGGTTTTAGGAACATGTAACCAAGTGATGTGAAAAGGGGAGAAGCAAAATGCTTTCCTCTTTTCAATATTTTAGTATATACAGAGGTGGAAATATGAAACGAAATCTTGTTTTGGGGGGTATTTTTTTATTTGGATTAGGTATTTTTTTATATCCTACTATTAGTAATTGGTTGGCGACCCGTGCACATTATTCTGAGATTAGCTCTTACGATAAGAAGATTAAAGCATTACAAAAGAAAGAAGTCGAACGTAGGGAAAAAGAAGCCGCCGAATATAATAAACAAGTTCAAACTTCTGCGAAAACATTTACAGATCCATTTTCTGAAAAAAAAAGTAATCATCAAGCGTATGCTGATGCGTTAAATTTAGGAGATGTAATAGGGTATATTGAAATATCGAAAATTAATATAAAACTGCCAATCTATCAAGGGACCTCTGAGGAAGTATTGAGCCGCGGGATAGGTCATTTAGATTTTTCTTCGCTCCCGGTAGGTGGAGAAAATACCCACCCTATTTTAACAGGGCATCGTGGTTTACCATCAGCAAAATTATTTACAGATTTAGATAAGTTGAGTGAAGGAGATCTTTTTTATATTCATTCTTTAGACAAAGTTCTTGCTTATAAAGTAGATCAAATTAAAGTAGTGTTACCACATGAAACGGACGATCTACAAATTGTAGAAAATAAAGATTATACAACTTTAATTACGTGTACGCCTTATGGAGTAAACACCAATAGATTGCTAGTTCGAGGTGAGCGCGTGGAGTTAAACGAGAAAGAAAAACAAAAAGTGAGTACAGAGATATTTATATTTAATAAGTGGACTGTAATAGTTACAATCCTATTGTTATGTGTGCTTCTAGTCGTAATTTATAAGAAAAAGTTAATTCGATAGAATGTATTTATCCTGCATTAATGGGAAGTGGGATCGGAAATTCAAAGATAAGTAAAGACGGTATATAGGGGATGAAGTAAATCATCATTAATAAAAATTCATTTTATT
>NZ_JAKUFR010000041.1:0-44646 GCF_022663555.1 Bacillus cereus group sp. BfR-BA-01381 | reverse complement strand
GCTGCGGCATATGCATAAGTTGTTCAAGTGGAACACCTAATGCTTTTGATAGGCGGACTGCAGTGTCTGGAGAAATTTGTAATGGTCTCATAGAAGTACCTCCTTTTTCGTATAGTATAGCATAAGATTGGGGGAGTGAGGATGACTCTTATATTTGCACATCGTGGTGCAGCGGGAACGTACCCAGAAAATACGATGATTTCATTTGAAGCAGCTGAATCTTTTAAGGCAGATGGAATTGAGCTTGATGTTCAATTAACGAAAGACGGAAAGGTTGTCGTCATTCATGATGAAACAGTGGACCGGACAACGAATGGAAAAGGCGCGGTTCGAAATTATGTATATGAGGATTTATGTAAATTAGATGCGAGCTATAAATTTGGTGATAAAGTAGGTTTTTGTAAAATACCTCTTTTAGAAGAAGTGTTACAATGGATTGAACAAACAGGGTTGTTACTTAATATTGAACTTAAAAATAATAAAATTCCATACAGAGGCTTAGAGGAAGAAGTTATAACGCTTGTACGTAAATTTAATTTAGAAGATCGTGTTATATTTTCTTCATTTAATCACTACAGTATGAAAAGGTGTCATATGATGGCTCCTGATATTCAAACAGCGATTTTATATCGCGAAGGCCTGCATAGCCCGTGGGCATATGCAAAAAAGATGGGAGCTACTGCGGTGCATCCTAATTATCGTTACCTTCAAGATGCCATTGCTGAATTAACGATGGAAAGCGATGTAGAAGTTCGGCCCTATACAATTAATGAAGAAACACTTATGCGTAAATATTTTGATATGAACATATCGGCGATTATTACTGATTATCCTGAAACGGCAAGAACATTATTGCCAATAAAAAAATGAGACCGCGTGTAACGGTCTCATTTTTTTATTGATAAGTAGTAGGACTTTCCTATCTTCTAAAGCGAGCTTGTACTTTATTTCGTTTACGGTCTCGGTGTAAGACGAAGCCACCAAAAATATAAAAACCGAGTCCGAAGCAAAGAGCGCCAATTAAAAATTGTAACCAAAGTATAGAGAGTGGAGGAAATAGAATCCCGAATACTGTATCTCTCATTAACTTAATGCCAAGCACAGCTAATGAAATAGGGATGAGTGCTAATAATAGAGCAAGGTAACGCTGCATATAAACGCTCCTTTTCAGATTATTTCGTTTATTTCAATAATGTTATATGAAAAGGGGGTTTGTCAAGAGGGTGCTGAACGAGTAAGATAAGGGTGTGAAAAATTTTGCAGAGATACTTCGAGAGGAAGTGTAATATATGAAACAAAAAGTTTTAATTGTTGGTGCAGGTGAAGGTGGTAGTACACTGCTACGTCTGTTACAGAGTTCGAATATATTTCAAATTATAGGGATTATTGATATAAATCCGATAGCAAAAGGGTTACAGATGGCAAAGGAATACGGGATTGCAATTGGAGAGAGTGTGACTCCGTTTCTTTCTATGCACATTGATGTAATGTTTGATATGACAGGTGACGCTGATTTACATAAAGATTTATTAAAGAAAAAGCATAAAGATACTCTTCTTATACCAGGTGATATTGCAAAGATTGTTACGAGATTAGCACATGAGAAGGAAGATTTAATTGGAAAGTTAGAAGAGCAAACGCAGCAAGGTGATTTAATTTTAAACTCCACGCATGACGGTATGATAGTGATTGATCAAGAAGGACAAGTTCGCCTATTTAATAAAAGTGCAGAACGTATTATCGGATATAAAAAAGAAGATGCGGTAGGCAAATATATTTTAGAAGTTATTCCGACTAGTAAGTTGCTTCGTATTATACGTACGAAACAAATAGAAGTAAATTATGAACTGACGCTTGAGAATGGAAAGAAAATTATTACAACCCGTATTCCAATATTAAAAGAGGGAGGAGAAGTGCAAGGGGCATTTGCGATTTTTAAAGATATAACAGAGGTTGTAGATCTTGCGGAAGAAGTTACAGATTTAAAGGAGATTCAAACGTTACTTGAGGCTATTATTAACTCGTCTGAGGAAGCCATTTCGGTTGTGGATGAAAAAGGTCGAGGGTTAGTAATTAACCCTGCATATACGAAATTAACAGGCTTAACAGAAGAGGATATTATTGGAAAGCCAGCTACAACTGATATTGTAGAAGGTGAAAGTATGCATATGAAAGTACTTCGAACGCGTAGGGCAGTACGAGGAATACATATGAAGATTGGACAAAAAAAGCGAGACGTAATTGTAAACGTAGCACCAGTCATTGTAAATGGAATATTGAAGGGGAGCGTTGGTGTAATTCGTGACGTATCAGAAATTCAAAAGTTAACAAATGAATTGAATCGAGCAAGGCAAATTATTCGAACGTTAGAAGCGAAATATTCATTTGATGACATTGTCGGAAATTCAGATGAAACAACGGCTGCTATTGAGCAGGCGAAACTGGGGGCGAATACACCAGCAACAGTATTGCTACGCGGGGAGTCAGGGACAGGTAAAGAATTGTTTGCACATGCTATCCATAATGGAAGTAATCGAAAATATAATAAGTTCGTTCGTGTAAACTGTGCAGCTATTTCGGAGACGTTGTTAGAAAGTGAATTATTTGGTTATGAGGAAGGGGCGTTTTCTGGCGCGAAAAGAGGCGGAAAACGTGGATTCTTTGAGGAAGCGAATAACGGCAGTATCTTTTTAGATGAAATAGGCGAACTCTCTGCCAATACGCAAGCGAAACTCCTTCGCGTTTTGCAAGAGAAAGAAATTGTAAAAGTTGGTGGAACGAAAGCAATCCCTATTAATGTCAGAGTAATTGCAGCGACGCACGTGAATTTAGAAAAAGCCATTTTAGAAGGAGAATTCAGGGAGGATTTATATTATCGATTAAATAAAATTCCAATTCACATTCCATCCCTTCGTCAGCGTAAAGGGGATATACCGGCAATCGCAGACAGATTAATTCAAAAAATTAACCAAGATTATGGCCGAAATATAGAGGGGCTCACTAATTCTGCTATTTCATATTTACAATCATATGAATGGCCAGGGAATGTGAGGGAACTTGAAAACATTTTGGGGAGAGCTATTATCTTTATGAATTATAACGAGACTTATATTGATGTACAACATTTACCGCCATTACATAACGAAGAGCAGGTGGAGTCAAAGCAAGCTCATTTATTACCTGAGTTAGAAGAAAAGCCACTTGAGCATTTAGTGACGGAGTTTGAAGGGAATATCATTCATGAATATTTAGAGAGGTTTGGTGGAAATAAAACACAAACAGCAAGAGCGTTAGGAATTTCGGTTCGAAATTTATATTACAAGCTAGAAAAGTATGAGTGTGCAAAAAATAGCATGCAATAAATTGCGTACCGTGCAATTTATTGCATGGTATACAAAAAGCGACAAAATAAGACAGAATCTTTTGTTATTTTCCAAAGTATTGATTTTACTGTGTTTTGAATGCGTTTTCATTATTGGTAAGACCACTTTAAAAAGTTGGCACGGTATTTGCTTAATAAAAAGACGAGGGACGACGGAAAGGGTTGATTACAAAATATGAAGTTAGAACACTTAATTGATCAAGCAGCAGGCCAGCCTAAAAAAACTGTGGCTGTAGCAGTAGCTGAAGATCATGAAGTAATTGAAGCTGTAGCGAAAGCAATTACATTACAGCTAGCTCAATTTCGTCTATATGGAAACCAAGAAAAAATAATGGGGATGTTACAAGAACATAATTTACAAACTTCAGAACATATTGAAGTGATTGCAGCACAGTCAAGTGCTGAGGCTGCAGAACTTTCTGTGAAAGCTGTAAGAAATGGCGAAGCAGATGTGCTTATGAAGGGAAACATCCCAACAGCAAATATTTTGAAAGCTGTATTAAATAAAGAGTGGGGACTTCGTAAAGGTAGTGTACTTTCACACGTTGCAGCATTTGAAGTTCCAAATTACGATCGTCTCATTTTTGTTACAGATGCAGCGATGAACATTGCACCTGATGTAACACAGAAAGCTGCTATTATACAGAATACTGTAGAAGTTGCCCGGGCAATAGGAATTGATTTGCCAAAGGTAGCACCAATTGCAGCGGTAGAGGTTGTGAATCCTGCGATGCAAGCGACAATTGATGCAGCGATGTTAACTCAAATGAATCGCCGCGGACAAATTAAAAATTGTGTCGTTGATGGACCACTTGCTTTAGATAATGCAGTATCACAAATTGCAGCAGAACATAAAGGCATAGTAAGTGATGTAGCAGGTAAGGCAGACATTTTACTCGTCCCAACGATTGAAGCTGGAAATGTGCTATATAAATCACTCGTATACTTTGCGGATGCAAAAGTAGGAGCAATGATTGCTGGCGCAAAAGCACCGATTGTTTTAACATCTCGTGCTGATTCAGCAGAAACAAAAGTATATTCATTAGCATTGGCAGTTGCGACTGCTTCAAAATAAACCAAATAGGGTAAAACAATTAGGGGGAAACGACAATGACATTAGAAATCTTCGAATACTTAGAAAAATATGATTATGAGCAAGTAGTATTTTGTCAAGATAAAGAATCTGGTTTAAAAGCAATCATTGCAATTCATGATACAACACTTGGACCAGCTCTTGGTGGAACAAGAATGTGGACATATGATTCTGAAGAAGCGGCGATTGAAGATGCATTGCGTCTTGCAAAAGGGATGACATATAAAAACGCAGCAGCTGGTTTAAACTTAGGTGGTGCGAAAACAGTAATTATCGGTGATCCACGTAAAGATAAGAGCGAAGCAATGTTCCGTGCATTAGGACGTTACATTCAAGGACTAAACGGACGTTACATTACAGCTGAAGATGTTGGTACAACAGTAGATGATATGGATATTATCCACGAAGAAACTGACTTTGTAACAGGTATTTCACCATCATTCGGTTCTTCTGGTAACCCATCTCCAGTAACTGCATACGGTGTGTATCGTGGTATGAAAGCTGCTGCGAAAGAGGCTTTCGGTACTGATAATTTAGAAGGAAAAGTGATTGCTGTTCAAGGTGTTGGTAACGTAGCATATCACCTATGCAAACATTTACACGCTGAAGGAGCAAAACTAATCGTTACAGATATTAATAAAGAAGCTGTACAACGTGCAGTAGAAGAATTCGGTGCAACAGCAGTTGAGCCAAATGAAATTTACGGTGTTGAATGTGATATTTACGCACCATGTGCATTAGGCGCAACAGTTAATGACGAAACTATCCCACAACTTAAAGCAAAAGTAATCGCTGGTTCTGCGAATAACCAATTAAAAGAAGATCGTCACGGCGACATCATTCATGAAATGGGTATCGTATACGCACCAGATTATGTAATTAATGCAGGTGGCGTAATTAACGTAGCAGACGAGTTATATGGATACAATAGAGAACGTGCATTAAAACGCGTTGAGTCAATTTATGACACAATTGCAAAAGTAATCGAAATTTCAAAACGCGATGGCATTGCAACTTATGTAGCAGCTGATCGTCTAGCTGAAGAGCGCATTGCAAGCTTGAAAAACTCTCGTAGCACATACTTACGCAACGGTCACGACATTATTAGCCGTCGCTAATCATTCATATATTACTTTTACAAAAGGTGTGGTTACCTCTTATGAGGTTTCCACCTCCTTTTGAATTTATTAGTGGAGGTAGCAACAGTGTCTTTAAATCGAATTCTTGTTATTAATCCGGGTAGTACATCCACAAAAATCGGTGTTTTTGATAATGAAAGACCCGTTTTAGAAGAAACTATTCGTCATGACGAAGAACAGATTGGAAAATATAAGCGAATTATTGACCAATATGAGTTTCGTAAAGAAACGATCTTAGAAGTTCTACATTCTCACGGTATTAACATTTCAAAGTTAAACGCAGTTTGTGGACGCGGGGGATTACTTCGTCCAATCGAGGGCGGAACATACACAGTAAACGATGCGATGTTAGAAGATTTGAAAAATGGGTTTAGCGGTCATCATGCTTCAAACCTTGGGGGCATTTTAGCATATGAAATTGCTTCTGGATTAAATATTCCGGCATTCATTGTAGACCCTGTCGTTGTAGATGAAATGGAGCCGATTGCTCGTATAAGTGGTATCGCTGGTATGGAACGTAAAAGTATTTTCCATGCATTAAATCAAAAAGCAGTTGCTCGTAAAGTGGCTGAAGAATTAAACCACAAATATGAGGATTTAAATTTATTAGTTACACATATGGGCGGCGGTATTACAGTTGGTGCTCATAAAAAAGGAAAAGTTATCGATGTGAATAATGGTTTAAATGGAGAAGGACCATTTAGTCCAGAGCGTGCGGGTACAGTACCAGTAGGACAACTAGTTGAAATGTGTTTCTCTGGTGAGTATTACCGAGACGAAATGGTTAAAAAACTTGTCGGACAAGGTGGACTTGTAAGTCTTATTGGTACAAATGATGCGATTAAAGTAGAACAAATGGTTGAAAAAGGTGATCCTGAAGCAACTCTTATTTATAAAGCAATGGCGTATCAAGTTGCAAAAGAAATTGGTGGAGCTAGCGCTGTACTTCACGGGAAAATCGATGCAATTGTATTAACTGGTGGACTTGCTTACAGTAAAATTCTTGTTGATGAAATAAAAGAACGAGTAGACTGGATTGCAGATGTTATCGTACATCCAGGAGAAGATGAATTACAAGCATTAGCAGAAGGGGCACTTCGTGTACTTCGTGAAGAAGAAGCTCCAAAAGAATATATTGTACGTGAAAAAGAAACGGTAGCTAGGGGTTGAGATAATGGCAAAAGAATATGATTTAGTCATCGTTGGCGGCGGTACTGGTGGATATGTTGCTGCTATTCGTGCATCACAACTAGGTTTAAAAACGGCACTTGTTGAAAAAGAAAATCTTGGTGGTACTTGTTTACACAAAGGATGTATTCCTAGTAAAGCCCTTTTACGTAGTGCGGAAGTATACGCAACTGCTAAGAAAAGTGAAGAGTTCGGGGTTATTGCAAGTAATGTAGAACTAAACTTTGCAAAAGTACAAGAGCGTAAAGAGAAGATTGTAACGCAACTTCATAAAGGTGTTCAGCACTTAATGAAACAAGGTAAAATTGATGTGTTTGAAGGTATTGGCCGTATTCTTGGTCCATCTATTTTCTCTCCGATGCCAGGGACAATTTCAGTTGAACTTGCAAGTGGAGAAGAGAATGAAATGTTAATTCCAAAAAATGTACTTATTGCAACAGGTTCTCGTCCAAATTCATTACCAGGTTTAGAATTAGACGGAGAGTACGTAATGTCTTCCGATCATGCCCTAAAAATGGAAACGCTTCCTAGTTCAATTATTATCGTTGGTGGCGGTGTAATCGGTATTGAGTGGGCATCTATGCTTGCTGACTTCGGTGTAGAAGTTACAGTATTAGAGTATGCGAAAACGATACTACCACTAGAAGATCAAGACGTTTCAAAAGAAATGCAACGTCTATTCAAGAAAAAAGGTATTAAAGTGGTAACTGGTGCAAAAGTATTACCAGATACATTGGTAAAAGATAATGGAGTAACAATTCAAGCTGAACATAACGGTGAGAATAAAGAATTTAAAGCAGAAAAAATGCTTGTATCTGTAGGACGACAAGCCAATACGCAAAATATTGGTTTAGAGAATACGGATATCGTTGTGGAAAAAGGATACATTCAAACAAATGAGTTTTATCAAACGAAAGAATCTCATATTTACGCAATCGGTGATGTAATCGGTGGCTTACAGCTTGCTCACGTTGCTTCTCATGAAGGAATTACTGCAGTAGAACATATTGCTGGTAAAGAAGTTACACCAATTGATTATTCTATGGTATCAAAATGCGTATATAGCAGTCCGGAAGTTGCTTCTGTCGGTTTAACAGAACAAGAAGCGAAAGAAAAAGGCTATAAGTTAAAAGTAGGTAAGTTCTCATTCCGTGCAATCGGAAAAGCGCTTGTATACGGCGAATCAGATGGTTTCGTAAAACTTGTAGTTGATGAAGAAACAAATGACATTCTCGGTGTTCATATGATTGGACCACATGTAACAGATATGATTTCTGAAGCTGGTCTTGCAAGAGTACTTGATGCAACACCTTGGGAAGTAGCACATACAATTCATCCGCATCCATCATTATCTGAGGCGATTGGTGAAGCAGCGTTAGCTGTAGATGGAAAAGCGTTACACGCATAAAAATGTGGATTTAGGAGGTTATGAAAAATGGCAGAAGTAAAAGAAAAGCGCCATGAAGAGCTTGGCTTAAGTGATGAGCAAGTATTAGAAATGTTCCGTACGATGTTACTGGCACGTAAAATCGACGAACGTATGTGGTTATTAAACCGTGCTGGTAAAATTCCATTCGTAATTTCTTGTCAAGGACAAGAGGCAGCACAAGTTGGAGCAGCATTCGCTCTTGATAGAGAGAAAGATTATGCATTACCATACTACCGTGATATGGGTGTTGTATTAGCGTTTGGTATGACAGCGAAAGAACTGATGTTATCTGGTTTCGCGAAAGCTGGAGATCCAAACTCTGGTGGTCGTCAAATGCCTGGTCACTTCGGCCAAAAGAAAAATCGTATTGTGACAGGTTCATCTCCAGTAACAACGCAAGTACCACATGCAGTTGGTATTGCATTAGCTGGAAAAATGGAAAAGAAAGATTTAGTAACGTTTGTTACATTCGGTGAAGGTTCTTCTAACCAAGGTGATTTCCATGAAGGTGCAAACTTTGCTGGCGTACACAAGTTACCTGTTATTTTCATGTGTGAAAATAATAAATACGCAATCTCTATTCCAGTTGAAAAACAATTAGCTTGTAAAAATGTATCAGATCGTGCAATTGGATACGGTATGCCTGGATATACAGTAGACGGAAACGATCCGCTTGCAGTATATAAAGCTGTAAAAGAAGCAGCAGACCGTGGCCGACGCGGTGAAGGCCCAACTTTAATTGAAACAGTATCATATCGTTTAACAGCACATTCAAGTGACGACGATGATCGTGTTTATCGTGATAAAGAAGAAGTAGAAGAAGCAAAGAAAAATGATTCAATTATAACATTTGCTGCTTATTTAAAAGAGGTTGGCGTGTTAACTGAGGAATCTGAAAAACAAATGTTAGACGAAATTATGCATATCGTAAACGAAGCAACAGAATATGCAGAAAATGCTCCGTATGCAGCACCTGAAGATGCATTGAAGCACGTATACGCAGAATAGGGGGGAACGTTTCATGGCTGTAATGTCTTATATTGATGCTATTACATTAGCAATGCGCGAGGAAATGGAACGCGATGAGAAAGTATTCGTTTTAGGTGAAGATGTTGGTAAAAAAGGTGGCGTATTTAAAGCGACACACGGATTATATGATCAATTTGGTGAAGATCGTGCGCTAGATACACCACTTGCAGAATCGGCAATCGCTGGGGTCGCAATCGGTGCAGCAATGTATGGAATGCGTCCAATCGCTGAAATGCAGTTTGCGGATTTCATCATGCCAGCAGTAAACCAAATTGTTTCTGAGGCAGCAAAAATTCGTTACCGTTCTAATAATGATTGGACTTGTCCAATTACAGTTCGTGCGCCATTTGGTGGCGGTGTTCACGGTGCATTGTATCATTCACAATCTGTAGAAGCGATGTTTGCAAACCAACCTGGTTTAAAAATCGTTATCCCTTCTACACCATATGATGCAAAAGGCTTACTAAAAGCTGCAATTCGTGATGAAGATCCAGTATTATTCTTTGAGCATAAACGTGCATATCGCTTAATTAAAGGTGAAGTGCCAGAAGATGATTACGTATTACCAATCGGAAAAGCAGATGTAAAACGTGAAGGTGATGATATTACTGTTATCACATACGGATTATGTGTTCATTTTGCTCTTCAAGCGGCTGAAAAGTTAGCACAAGATGGCATCTCTGCACACATTGTTGATTTACGTACTGTATATCCATTAGATAAAGAAGCAATCATTGAAGCAGCTTCTAAAACAGGTAAAGTTCTTCTTGTAACAGAAGACAATAAAGAAGGAAGTATTATGAGTGAAGTGGCAGCAATTATTGCTGAAAACTGTCTGTTTGATTTAGATGCACCAATCGCACGTCTTGCAGGTCCAGACGTTCCAGCAATGCCATATGCACCAACAATGGAAAAATTCTTTATGGTAAATCCAGATAAAGTTGAAAAAGCAATGCGTGAACTTGCGGAATTTTAATCGGGGGGACTATACATGGCTGTAGAAAATATTACAATGCCTCAGCTCGGGGAGAGCGTTACAGAGGGTACAATTAGTAAATGGCTCGTGAATGTTGGCGATCACGTAAACAAATATGATCCGCTTGCAGAAGTAATGACTGATAAAGTAAACGCTGAAGTACCATCTTCTTTCACTGGTATTGTGAAAGAGTTAATCGCTAGTGAAGGTGATACGTTAGCTGTAGGTGAAGTAGTTTGTGTCATTCAAGTAGAAGGCGCAGATGAAGTAGCGGCAACAGCTGTTGAGGAAAAAACAAAAGAAGAACCAAAGGCAGAAGTAGCTAAGCCTGAAAAAGCACCGAAAGCAAAACAACCAACTGATGGAAAACCTCGTTTTTCACCAGCTGTGTTAAAACTTGCGGGTGAGCATAACGTTGATTTAGATCAAGTAGAAGGTACGGGGGCAAACGGCCGTATCACTCGTAAAGATATTTTAAATCTGGTGGAATCTGGAAATGTTCCGCAAGCAGGTGCGGCGAAGAAAGAGGAAGCGGTAGCAGCAGTAGTAGAAGCGCGTCCAGAAGCACCAAAAGCAGCGCCAGTAGCGCAAAAAGTAGAATCTGCGAAACCAGTTTCTGTACCAACAATGCCTGGCGATATCGAAATTCCAGTAACAGGTGTGCGTAAAGCAATCGCAGCGAACATGTTACGTAGTAAACACGAAGCGCCACACGCTTGGATGATGATTGAAGTAGATGTGACAAACCTTGTTTCATACCGTAATTCAATTAAAGGTGATTTCAAAAAGCGTGAAGGCTTTAACTTAACGTTCTTTGCTTTCTTCGTAAAAGCAGTAGCACAAGCGTTAAAAGAATACCCTCAAATTAATTCAATGTGGGCTGGCGATAAAATCGTTCAGAAGAAAGATATTAACCTTTCTATCGCTGTTGCAACAGAGGACGAACTATTTGTACCAGTAATTAAACATGCGGACGAGAAGACAATTAAAGGCATCGCTCGTGAAATTACAGAACTTGCAGGAAAAGTACGTACGAAATCGTTAAAAGCGGACGAAATGCAAGGCGGAACATTTACAATTAATAACACAGGATCATTCGGTTCTGTTCAATCTATGGGTATTATTAATTACCCACAAGCGGCTATTTTACAAGTTGAATCAATTGTAAAACGCCCAGTAATTATGGATAATGGCATGTTTGGTGCTCGTGACATGGTTAACTTATGTTTATCACTTGATCACCGTGTACTAGATGGCTTAATTTGTGGTAAGTTCTTAGGACGTGTAAAAGAAATTTTAGAAAATACGTCAGAAAATAATACATCTGTATATTAAATAAAAAGCTCGCTTATGCGAGCTTTTTATCATCCTATTTCTTCATCTACATCCTACTATATGTATAATACCTTTCCCAGTAATCTTACAATGAACCATTATGTATTAGGAATTTATGAAAATACATTGCTGATATATGGTATATGGATATAAAATAAGAAAAGAATAATTTTTTTGGCAAATCTTACTGATGAAACTGTAGTATAATATATTGTATTGTATGAAAAAGAGAGTTATTCTATATAAGTGTTTTATAGATAATGTGTAATCAGTCGTCAAAACATGAAGAATGTTGACTCCTGGTTTTTTATTTTGCTGTAACAATGTTTCAGGAGGATGTCATGAAAAGAAGTACCGAGTTTCTAAAAAGTTTAGATGTAAAACTAATATTAATTTTGTTAGCATTATGTGTTACGAGTATAGCTGCTATATATAGCAGTCAGCAAACTGGCCAATATGGAGAGGCAAACTTTGCAATGAAACAGGGTTTGAACTACATAATTGGGGTTGTATTGTTATTGCTTGTTGCAAGCATTGACTTAGATCAATTGCAAAAATTGTCTTGGCCACTTTATATCGTTGGATTTGCTTCACTTATTCTTTTGAAAATACTACCGGTTTCCACTTTCACACCTGAAAAATTAGGTGCAAAAAGATGGTTTGTATTTCCGTTAGTTGGACAAATTCAACCATCTGAGTTTTTCAAAATTTCATTGCTTCTCGTGGTAGCAAGTATAGCAGTGAAACATAATGCACAGTATATGGCAAGGACATTCCAAACGGACTTAAAATTAGTAGGTAAAATTGTACTAGTATCTCTCCCGCCTATTGCTGTTGTATATAGCCAACCGGATACAGGGATGGTGTTCTTATATGCTGCTGCCATTGCATGTATTTTATTTATGTCAGGTATTCAGAAGAAATTGATAGCATTATGTACAGTTATTCCAGTCACCATATTATCCACGTTAATATTTATTTACGTAAGGTATGAGGATTTCTTCTTTAATAAGTTAGTTACGCTACTAAAACCTCACCAACAATCACGTATTTTAGGTTGGTTAGATCCATTTGAACATACAGATCAAGGTTATCAAACACAGCAATCAATTTTAGCTGTAGGTAGTGGCGGTATGGAAGGGAAAGGGTTTGGCGAAGGGAACGTTTATATCCCTGAGAAGCATACAGACTTTATTTTCGCTACAATTGCCGAAGAAGGTGGATTTATCGTAGCAGCGTTAGTTGTATTCTTGTTCCTATTACTACTATATAGAACAATTATTATCGGTTATTCTGCTGATAATTTATTCGGTACATTATTATGTGCTGGATCGATTGGGATATTAACGGTTCAAATATTCCAAAACATCGGTATGATCGTTGGATTAATGCCTGTAAAAGGGATTGCATTACCTTTCTTATCGTATGGGGGAAGTTCCTTATTCTCGAATATGATTATGATGGGGCTTATATTATCGGTACGGAAAACGTATAAAAAATATATGTTTTCAGTTAAGTAAAAAGGCTGGTTCGTTTTTAAACGAACCAGCTTTTTTACATATATACGCATAAACGTTGCAAACTAAAACAGACTAGCAGTTTGGGATGTAAGGAGTGCAAAGTGATGCATATGCATATTTTTGAGGGAGCACGGCATCTTTCTAATAGTGAATGGGTTATTCGGGCTATTATAGCATACATATTTTTAATATTAGTTGCGAAAGCAATGGGACAAAGATCCATCGCGCAACTTCGTTTTTTAGATGTTGTATTAGTGTTATTGCTTGGCGGAAATATTTCTAACGCATTGTCTGATGAAAAAGTAGGATTAATGGGCTCGATGATTACAACGTTTATACTCGTTGTACTTCATATTATAAGTTCAGTTTTAATGTTGAAATGGGATAGATGGAGACGCTTTTTAGAGCCAGCACCTATCATTCTTATACACAATGGTTCCATTGATTTTAGCAATTTGAAAAAAGCGAGAATTACGGTGGAATATTTATTTTCAGAACTTCGTATGCGAAATGTGGGCGATATTCAAACGATCAAATTAGCATTATGGGAAGCGAACGGTGTCGTTTCTATATTCCGGTATCCAGAATATGAGGGAGTTTCGCGGCTTGATCTGAAAGTTGCGGGAAAAAAATCTCCAGTTTCTTTTGTATTAGTAAAGGATGGTAGGATTCAGCAAGATGTTCTTGCTTTATTAGGGAAAACAGAAGAATGGGCGAGAGAATTTCTAGAGAAAAACGCAGAAGTTGAATCCATTTTGTTAGCTACAGTAGATGAAGCACATAAAATAAATATTTTGTTAAAAAAATGAAAAATATACGCATTTTGTCGTTTCATACATATGATACAATAGTGTGGACAACAAAAAAGGAGGGATACGATGGGATATGTAGAAGAATTACGGAAAATAGTTGGTCATCGCCCTTTAATTTTAGTTGGTGCTGTTGTACTCGTTATAAATGAAAATAGATACGTATTATTACAACAAAGAACAGAGCCTTACGGAAAATGGGGGCTGCCTGGCGGATTAATGGAGCTTAGTGAATCCCCAGAAGAAACTGCTTTTCGTGAAGTATACGAAGAAACAGGAATAAAGGTGAAGAACCTACGATTAATCAATGTGTTTTCTGGAGCGAACTATTTTACAAAATTAGCAAACGGTGATGAATTTCAATCTGTAACGACTGCTTATTATACGGACGAATACGATGGAGATTTTGTTATGAACAAAGAAGAAGCGGTTCAGCTTAAATTCTTCCCACTAACAGAACTACCTGACTATATTGTTGGGTCGCATAAAAAAATGATTAGTGAATATATGAAGATTATGGAAAAAAAGATATAATAATAGTGAAAGAAATACAAAAACACAGTTCTGGTTGGTAGTCCAGACGCATGATTTCATGTCAGTAACCTTCCCCTCCGGGATGTCCCGTATTTCTAATTTTTTTAGGGGGGGCTGTCAATGGATTTGACAGTATATCACGATGGCCAATTTTTTGTTGGAATCATTACATGTAAAGAAAAAGGGAAGTTGTATGGAGCGAGATATATTTTTGGAACGGAACCTTCAGACGAAGAAGTGCTTATATTTGTGAACGGTTCAATGTTAGCGTATTTTCAGCACTTTGCAAAATGTGGCGTGGAAGTGAAAGAAAAACAGCGTCCCAAAAATATAAAGAGGATCATACGACAAGCAGCAAAAGAAGTAAATGTAAACCGCTTTACTAAGGCGCAAGAGGCAATTAGCTTATCTTATGAACTGTGCATAAACAAGAAAAAAAAGTGCAATCTAAGGAGAAGCGAGAGGCTGAAAAACAAAGAAGACGTTTAATTAAAGTACAAAAAGCAAAGCAAAAGCATCGTGGTCATTAAGAAAAGGTGTTAGAGCAAGAGCTCTAACACCTTTTCTATACCCAAATACAAGTAAACTTACTTGTATTTCATAAACATTAACTGGTAAGATACAAATAGGTAGTTTTAGAGGAGGGAAAAGATTGATTAATTTTAACTTTTTTATGAATGATGTTGTCCGCCAAGCGCGTGAAGAGATTGTTTCTGCTGGATATACAGAATTGACGACGCCAGAAGCAGTAGACGAAGCGTTTAAAAGAAATGGAACAACACTTGTAATGGTAAACTCTGTATGTGGTTGTGCAGGCGGTATTGCTCGTCCTGCTGCTGCGCATTCCGTACATTATGATAAACGACCTAACCATCTTGTAACGGTGTTTGCAGGTCAAGATAAAGAAGCGACAGCAAGAGCTCGTGAATATTTCGAAGGGTATCCACCATCTTCTCCATCATTTGCTTTATTAAAAGATGGAAAAATTGTAACGATGGTAGAGCGTCATGAAATTGAAGGTCATGAACCGATGCAAGTTATCGCAAAACTACAATCGTATTTCGAAGAGAATTGCGAAGAACTATAAATAATTGAAAAGGCGCTATGCTCACAATTAAGTGGGTGTAGCGCCTTTTTTATTTATTATTCAAAACGAGGGGATATACATTAGTTGATTATTTTATGCATTATTTTATGCATTATAAACAATGATTTTAATGATTTTTTATTTATTTTTATTTTATATATTGCATAAAAATAAAATCGCTGATACAATACAAACATCGAATAAAAATTCTATAAAACTTTTAAATATACATTATTAGGGGGAAGAAAGATGAAGAAGTTATTATCAATATCGTTTGCACTTATTTTAATTATAAGTATGTTCAGCGCTTGTAGTAATGGGGAAGAAAAGGCTACTGGAAAAAATAAAAAAGTACTGGTTATGGGGACTTCAGCAGATTATAAACCATATGAATACGTAGAAGCTTCAAAAAGTGATGAAATTATTGGCTTTGATGTTGATGTTGCTAAATATATCGGAAAAGAACTTGGTTATGAAGTGAAAGTGAAAGATATGGATTTTGGTGGTTTATTAGCATCTCTTAGCTCAGGAAAAGTTGATTTCGTAATGGCAGGTATGACGCCAACTGCAGAGCGTAAAAACAATGTTGATTTCACAGATATTTATTTTGTTGCGAAAAACATGGTCATTTCTAAAAAGGACTCTAACATTCAATCTGTAGAGGATTTAAAAGGGAAAAAAGTAGGGGTACAAACAGGGTCTATTCAAGAAGAGAAAGCAGCGGAATTTAAAAAACAAGTAGATTTCAAAGTTGAGGGACGTGACCGTATACCAGAAATCGTACAAGAAATTAAAGCTGGTCGTTTTGACGCTGCAATTATAGAAGACACAGTTGCTAAAAATTATTTAGAGAAAATGAAAGATTTACAAGGAATTGAAATTAAAGAAGCGCCAGAAGAAGTTGGAGCAGCAATTGCCCTTCCGAAAAACAGTGACAAAACAGCTGAATTTAATAAAGTAATTATAAAAATGCAAGAAAATGGAGAAATGGATAAATTAGTGAAGAAATGGTTTGGCAGCGAAAAATAAGCTGCCTTTCACTTTTCTGTGAGGGGAATGAAAAGAATGAACTTAGATTTTTCGGCGATTACGCCTTCGATACCATATATACTAAAAGGCCTAGAAGTTACTTTAAAAATTGTAGCAGTATCAGCGTTAGTTGGGTTTATTTTAGGAACGTTATTAGCGCTTTGCAAAATTGCTAGAATACGAGCATTAAATATAGTGGCAGATTTTTATACATCAATTTTCCGTGGTACACCACTTGTATTGCAATTAATGATTATTTATTTCGGTGTCCCGCAAATAATTGGTTATGAAATACCGGCATTCTTAGCAGCTGTATTAGCATTTAGCTTAAATTCAGGTGCATATATGTCAGAGGTAATTCGCGCCGGCATTCAAGCGGTTGATAAAGGACAAACAGAAGCAGCGATGGCTTTAGGGATTCCTTACGGGAAAATGATGCGAAATATCATTTTCCCTCAAGCATTAAAAAATATATTACCAGCGCTTGTGAACGAGTTTGCGACACTTACGAAAGAATCGGCTGTAGTAACAGTAATAGGAGCGACGGATTTAATGCGCCGTGCTTACATCGTAGGCGGGGAGACATTTAAATATCTTGAACCATTACTTTTTGTTGGACTCATTTATTATATGCTAGTCATTATTCTTACATTAGTCGGGAAGGCAATTGAAGGGAGAATGAAGAAAAGTGATTAAAATTGAAAACCTTCATAAATCATTTGGAAAAAACGAGGTATTAAAAGGAATTACAACAACGATTGAAAAAGGGGAAGTAGTAGCAATTATTGGACCGTCTGGATCAGGGAAATCAACATTTTTACGTTGTATGAATGTGTTAGAAGCACCGACAAATGGTCACATTTGGATTGGAACGGAAGAAGTAACGAATCCGAAAACGAATATTATGCACGTCCGTGAAAATGTCGGAATGGTATTTCAGCATTTTCACCTATTTCCTCATATGACTGTATTAGAAAATATTACGTATGCTCCTATCAATGTAAAAGGAGTAACGAAACAAGAAGCTGACAAGAAAGCCGAGAAACTTTTAGAAAAGGTTGGTTTATTAGATAAAAAAGATACGTATCCGAATCGTCTTTCTGGCGGACAAAAGCAACGTGTAGCAATTGCAAGAGCGTTAGCAATGGAACCAGAAGTAATGTTATTTGATGAACCGACATCAGCACTAGATCCAGAGATGGTAAAAGAAGTGCTAGAAGTTATGAAATCATTAGTTACCACAGGAATGACAATGGCAATTGTTACACATGAAATGGGATTTGCAAAAGAAGTAGCAGATCGTGTTCTCTTTTTAGATGGTGGAAAACTTGTAGAAGATAGTGCGCCAGCAGAATTTTTTGCAGCACCGAAAAGTGAGCGTGCGCAACAATTTTTACAAAAAATATTGTAATATGTAAAGGATACGTGAATAATAAGTAGAAAAGGATGACATTGTGTCATCCTTTTTTTATACTAACTGTAAATACGTTTATACATATAGGAGCAATGCTATGTTCAAAATTGGATACCGTACAGTGAAAACAGCAATAGGGACAGGCGCAGCCGTTTTTATTGCTCAGTTATTAGGATTAGAATTTTATAGTTCAGCGGGTATTTTAGTTATATTATGTGTACAAAATACGAAACGTAAATCACTTCAAGTATCGTTACATCGTTTTTTAGCTTGTGTATTATCAATGGTGTTCGCATTTTGTATTTTTGAAACAATTGGATATACACCACTAGCAATTAGCGTATTATTACTTACATTTATTCCGACTGCGGTTATGCTTAAAATTCAAGAAGGTATTGTCACGAGTTCAGTTATTGTGATGCATCTATATTCATTGAAACAAATTACATGGCTTATTGTTGGAAATGAAATTGCGATATTAACGATAGGGATTAGCGTGGCTCTCTTAGTGAATATGTATATGCCAAGTAGTGAAAATAAGCTAAAAGAGTATCAAGGTAAAATAGAAAGTAATTTTAAAACGATTTTGTTTGAAATGGTTGTGTATTTACGAAATCGAGAAAGTAGTTGGAGCGGGGCAGAACTTATTGAGACTGAACAGATGCTAAATGAAGCTAGAGATTTATCGTTTAAGAAACTTGAGAATGCATTTATGCGAGAAGATGACTATTACTATCGTTATTTTAATATGCGCATGCAACAATTCGAAATTTTAGAGCGAATGATTCCGTTAGCAGCTTCTTTATCGTGGACATATGAACAAGCTGACATGATTGCGGATGTGGTTGAAAACATTAGTAATGCTATTAGCCCTCAGAGTACCGGGGTTATTTCTTTAAGACAGCTTCAAGAAATGAGAGAATTATTTAGAGCGATGCCATTGCCGGCTACACGTGAAGAATTTGAGATACGTGCGAAACTTGTTCAACTTGTATACGAAATGGAACAATATTTACTCATTAAAAGTCGTTTTAAGGGAAAGGATAATATAAAAGAACTTATATAGAAGGTAGGAATTATTTATGCCGTATCTTCTCTCTTTCCTATTATGTCTTTCTTTATCGCCTATTTGGCCCCTTGGTGATAATCCACGTGCCGGTGATCCTTTTATTATTGTAAATAAAGCGACGAATAAACTAGCTTATATTGACGATGGGAAGATTCAAAAGGTTTTTCCAGTCGCGACAGGAAAAACAAATGAATTAACCCCAGAGGGAACTTTTGATATTGTAATGAAAGCAAAGGATCCGTATTATATTGCAAAAGATATTCCAGGGGGATCACCGAAAAATCCACTTGGATCTAGGTGGATGGGATTTAATGCACGAGGAACTGATGGGAGTAAATATGGAATACATGGAACAAACCAACCGAGTTCAATTGGAAAGTATATTTCACAAGGGTGTATAAGAATGAAGAAAAATGATGTGGAGTATTTATTTGATCGTATTCCAATTGGAACGAAAGTGTGGATTGTAAAATCGAAAAAGTCATTTCAGCAATTGGCAAAAGAAAAAGGAGCCATTGCATATGAAAAAGCCAACGAAAAAGTTGGTTTTTTCTATTGTAATAAGTTGTCTTGACATGTGTACATAACCATGCGTTAATGAGAGTATAGAAAGATTAAATTAGATAAAGGAGTTGCTCGTATGTACTTGAATCCAAAACTTTCGTATATGCAGTTTTTTATGGGATTTCTATTTATTATTACATTCATATTGGCAACTTTTAATATATGTTCTTATCTTGTAGCGATTGTATGTATGGCATTACTTAATCTTACTTTTGTTATTGGGGCATTTCAGCAGAAACAATATACAAGTTTTGTGCTAGCACTTGTAATGTCATTTTCCTTTGGTATTGTAGCGATTGTGCTTTACATAAAATAAACCATCTCGATTTCGAGATGGTTTATTTTATTATGTGTAAAAAGTAAAAAAAGGACGAACAGATCGTCCTTTTTACCAAAACATACTTGCGCCAGCAAGTAATGTTGTTACAAGCATAGAAATTAGCATTACATAAATCATAACTTTTTGAGCTTTTTTATGCATCGTTAAACCTCCTTGCAAATCAGTACAATATCATTGTAACGAGAAATGATATTGTGGACAAGGGGGAGAGAAATGACAAAATTCGAGAAGTGCGTGTAAACTATAACAGGAAATTTGTATGTACGTAGAGAATATATAAGAATGATAGGGTATAAGTTTTTTGTTATGCAAGCTGAAGAATGGAGATACGATGATGAAAATATATGAAACAAATCGTTTACATTTAAGGGAAATTGATGAGTCGTATGCTGAAAAAGTTCTTCAATATTACGACAGAAATCGTGAATTTTTAAAAGCCTGGGAAGAGTATAGACCAGAGGATTTTTTTACGTTAGATTATCAAAAGAAAAAGTTACAAAAGGATAGAAAAGAGTTCGCAGAAGGTAAAATCATTAGATTATGGATTTTTAAAAAGGGTGATGATACGAAAATAATTGGATGTATTTCATTTAATTTAATTGTTCGTGGAATTTACCAATCTTGTGTACTCAGTTATAAATTAGATAAGGAAGAGTTAAACAAAGGTTATACGACAGAAGCGCTTAGAAAAGCGATTCAAGTTGCTTTTGAGGAATTTCAATTACATCGTATAGAAGCACCGATTATGCCACGAAATTTAGCATCTATACAAGTAGTGACGAAGATAGGTTTTCAGTATGAGGGCGTGTCTAGGAAGATGTTAATGGTTAATGGAGTGTGGGAAGATCATATGCGCTGGGTATTGTTAAATGAGTAATAGAAAGCAGATGGTTATCTAGACATATAAACCGTCTGTTTTTTGTCTTGTATTTCGAAACTTTTGCGAAATTCTGTTATAATTAATAGTGTTACATACATAATGGTAGTGCAGGAGGCGCAGTCTTATGATTAATCAAGAACGTTTAGTAAATGAATTTATGGAGTTAGTACAAGTAGATTCTGAAACGAAATTTGAAGCAGAAATTTGCAAAGTATTAACAAAGAAATTTACAGATTTAGGTGTAGAAGTATTTGAAGATGACACAATGGCTGTTACTGGGCATGGTGCAGGTAACTTAATTTGTACATTACCAGCAACAAAAGATGGTGTTGATACAATTTACTTTACTTCTCATATGGATACAGTAGTTCCTGGTAATGGAATTAAGCCTTCTATTAAAGATGGATATATCGTATCAGATGGTACTACGATTTTAGGTGCAGATGATAAAGCAGGATTAGCATCCATGTTCGAAGCAATCCGTGTTTTAAAAGAGAAAAATATCCCTCATGGTACAATTGAATTTATTATTACAGTTGGAGAAGAATCTGGTCTTGTTGGTGCAAAAGCATTAGATCGTGAGCGCATTACTGCGAAATACGGTTACGCATTAGATAGCGATGGAAAAGTTGGTGAAATCGTTGTTGCAGCTCCAACACAAGCGAAAGTGAATGCGATTATTCGCGGGAAAACAGCTCATGCTGGTGTAGCACCAGAAAAAGGTGTATCTGCAATTACTATCGCAGCGAAAGCAATTGCGAAAATGCCACTTGGCCGTATTGATTCTGAAACAACTGCAAATATTGGACGTTTTGAAGGTGGTACACAAACGAATATCGTTTGCGATCACGTACAAATCTTTGCAGAAGCGCGTTCTTTAATCAATGAAAAAATGGAAGCGCAAGTTGCGAAAATGAAAGAAGCATTTGAAACAACTGCAAAAGAAATGGGCGGTCATGCAGACGTTGAAGTAAACGTTATGTATCCGGGATTTAAATTTGCTGATGGCGATCACGTTGTAGAAGTTGCAAAACGTGCAGCTGAAACAATTGGTCGTACACCTTCTCTTCACCAAAGTGGTGGCGGAAGTGATGCAAACGTAATTGCAGGACACGGTATTCCAACAGTTAACTTAGCAGTTGGTTATGAAGAAATTCATACAACAAATGAAAAGATTCCTGTTGAAGAATTAGCGAAAACAGCAGAATTAGTTGTTGCAATTATTGAAGAAGTAGCGAAGTAATATAATAGAAAAAGCGTGTAAATCACAACTGATTTACACGCTTTTTATTTTGATTCGATTGCTTTTACAAGGCGGATAAGCCAATACAAGAAAATCCATGGCAGTATGTCCTTTGTTATAATACCTAGTAGACTTGGAAGAATCCTTGCTACGTTAATATCAAAAATAGGGAGTAATAAATAATTAATTAAGATGATTAATATAATAACGAGAAATGTATAATTGAGGTTACTGTTTGATTTCATAATAGATCACTCCTTTTACAAAAATATCCATATGTATATTAAGTATAGCAAAAATAAGGATAAAAAGAATAAGTAATTATTATATTGTACATGAATTTGGTATAATGAAGGAACAAATGTTCTTTGGAGGGAGTGAGTACTATGCGAGAAATGTATCCCAAAAAAGGTCGTGTTATTTTACATGTAGATATGAATTGTTTTTTCGCATCTGTTGAAATTGCTCATGACCCATCATTACAGGGGAAGCCGTTAGCGGTTGCTGGAAATGAAAAAGAAAGAAAAGGAATTATCATCACATGTAGTTATGAGGCGAGAGAATATGGAATACGTACAACGATGCCACTTTGGGAAGCAAAAAGGTTATGTCCACAATTAGTTGTAAGGCGCCCTAATTTTACATTATATCGTGAAGCTTCATTTCAAATGTTTCAAATCCTTTCCCGTTTTACGGAAAAAATACAACCAGTATCAATAGATGAGGGATATTTAGATATTACAGATTGTTACGCACTCGGTTCGCCTCTTGAAATAGCAAAGATGATTCAGCAAGCGTTATTAGCAGAGTTACAGTTGCCGTGTAGCATCGGAATTGCTCCAAACCTTTTCCTAGCAAAAACAGCTTCTGATATGAAAAAGCCTCTCGGTATTACCGTGCTCCGAAAACGAGATATTCCAGAAATGATTTGGCCGCTTCCGGTTGGAGCGATGCATGGAATTGGAGAAAAAACAGCTGAGAAATTAAAAGATATTCATATACAAACAATTGAACAGTTAGCAAAAGGAAATGAACATATCATTCGCGCTAAAATTGGAAAGCATGGTGTTGATTTACAAAGGCGGGCAAAAGGTGTGGATGATAGAGAAGTTGATCCGAGTCAAATGGGACAACATAAAAGCGTTGGTAATTCGATGACTTTTTCAAAGGATATGGATGAAGAAAAAGAATTACTTGATATGTTAGAAAGGCTATCAAAATCAGTGAGTAAAAGATTACAAAAGCGAACGCTTGTCAGCTATAATATTCAGATTATGATTAAATATCATGATAGGCGGACAGTAACGAGGAGTAAGCAATTGAAAAATGCCATTTGGGAAGAACGAGATATTTTTCAAGCGGCCTCTCGTTTATGGAAGCAACATTGGGACGGCGATTCCGTTCGTTTATTAGGTGTTACAGCTACTGAAATAGAGTGGAAGACTGAATCGGTGAAGCAATTAGATTTGTTTTCATTTGAAGAAGATGCGAAAGAAGAGCCGCTACTTGCTGTCATTGATCAAATTAATGATAAGTATGGAATGCCGCTTTTACAACGAGGTAGTCAATTATTACGTAAGCAAGAAAAGTCTTTTCAGCAAAAATTAGAAAATAAGTTTATGTAGAAGGTGTCATGAAGCTGTAAATATCATGACACCTTTCATGTTCAACTTGCTTCTAAATCTAATGAAGTTTTCCAACCAGCTGCAGTAACGCCAGATTCTAATAGCATTCTGCTCACTATTTTTTCAATTAAGACTGCTGTATTTGTGTTGCAGTGTAATGTCGCTTGTATACACACTTTTTGATTAGAGTTTACGTCCTCACTATACAATTCTTTTAAACCAATGCCTTCAGAACTTACCATATGCATAAGTAAAAAACGAATATGGGCTTCATGTTCTTCTGAACAAGTAAGAGAAAGTAAGTAGTTCGTTTGTTCAGGTGATTCTTCTTTTGATTTCTGATTCATAAAGAGAGCGATTGGACGAAGTAGTATGTTTGCTAGTAAAACGCCAGATGCACCTAATATAGCTGCAATGAGGAAACCAGCGCCTGTAAGAGTACCAACAGCAGCTGCGCACCATAGGGTAGCCGCAGTATTAAGCCCCCTAATACTAAAACCATCACGGATAATAACGCCGCCTCCTAAAAAACCAATCCCACTGACGACTTGAGCGGCAATACGTGAAGGGCTAGCATCGTGATCAATCATGACGGATAATAAAACAAATATACAGGCACCAAGTGATACGAGAGCATTTGTCCGTAGCCCAGCCATCCTATGTCTCCATTGTCGTTCCATTCCGATGCAAGCACCTACAATAATTGCAATAAATAATCTTAGTACAATGTCATACCATACCATCATGGTCACCTCCATACATATAAGTCCAAGTTATATTTTTGAGAATGAGCGGGAAGCACCCGCTCATTCTCATTTTTATAACCAGCTATGAAACTTTTTAATATAAATTTTTTTTAGGAACTGTGTTAAGAAAGCATAGCCTAATAGTATTCCTACTAACCAAGGGAAATAGCTAAGTGGTAATGCTTGTAATCCAACGGCTGCTCCAAGTGGCGAGAATGGAATATAAATTCCAATTACCATAATACAAGCGGTTAATAAAAGAACCGGTACTGATGCAGTACTTTGAATAAATGGAATCTTCTGTGTTCTTATCATGTGAACAATTAAAGTTTGTGTTAGCAATCCAACGACAAACCAACCAGATTGGAATAATGATTGTTCGCTAGCTGTATTTGCATCGAAGACGTTCCACATGACCACATAGGTGATGATATCAAATATGGAACTAATGGGACCGATGCAAATAATGAAGTTCCGTAAATTTGCAGTATCCCATTTTCTTGGTTTTTCTAAAAACTCTTTATCCATTTTGTCCCATGGGATAGACAGTTGTGAAATATCATAAAGTAAGTTTTGAATTAAAAGGTGAATGGCAAGCATCGGCAAGAAAGGAATGAAGGCACTTGCTACTAACACACTAAATACATTTCCGAAGTTAGAGCTCGCTGTCATTTTAATGTATTTCAAAATATTACCGAATGTAGTGCGCCCTTCTAAAATACCTGCTTCTAATATCATTAAACTTTTTTCAAGTAGAATAATATCGGAAGACTCTTTTGCAATATCAGTTGCAGTATCAACAGATATGCCAACGTCAGCTTCCCGTAACGCTACGGCGTCGTTAATGCCATCTCCCATATAACCTACAGTGTGTCCGTTTCCTTGTAATACTCGTATAATGCGAGATTTTTGCATTGGATTTAGTTTAGCAAAAACAGTTGTTTCTTCGGCTAGCTTTGCTAATGCTTTATCAGGTAAAGCATCGATTTCGTAACCAAGGATAGGCTCGCCAATATTTAATCCAACTTCTTTACATACCTTTTTTGTCACGATTTCGTTATCACCAGTTAAAATTTTTACTTGTACACCATGTTTTTGTAATGCTTGAATGGCAGTAGCGGCAGATGGTTTCGGTGGATCTAAAAAGCCAATATATCCAGCGAGAATCATATCATTTTCATCTTGTACGGCGTACTCTTTATTATTTGTTGGTCTATTTTTTTTATAAGCTACAGCAATAACGCGCATACCTTCACTATTCAAAGTCTCACTTAGTTGTTTTACATGTAAGCGCATGTCATCGGTAAGAGAAGCAATTTTGCCATCTATTTCAGTGTAGTTGCAAATAGATAAAATTTCTTCTACAGCCCCTTTACAGACCATTGTATGTTCACCTGAATTGTCTTTTACAATGACGGACATACGCCGACGAGCAAAGTCAAATGGAATTTCATCTAGTTTTTGAAAAACAGATGGATCAAATTTTTGCTTTTCTTCTGTATGTTTTATAACGGCTTTATCTATTAAATTTTTCAATCCTGTTTGATAGAAGCTATTTAAATAGGCAAAGTGTAATACACGATTACATGTATTACCATTAGGATCTAAGTGCCGAACAAGTACAACTTTATCTTCTGTTAAAGTTCCTGTTTTATCGGTACAAAGAATGTTCATAGCACCTAAGTTTTGAATAGAATTCAGTTGTTTTACAATTACTTTCTGTTTAGACATGTTAACGGCACCTTTAGCTAAATTAGCAGTCACAATCATTGGTAACATTTCAGGTGTTAGACCAACTGCGATTGCAATAGCAAAGAAGAAAGCTTCTTGCCAATCCCCTTTTGTGAATCCGTTAATGAGAAGAACGATAGGTGCCATAATAAGCATGAATGTAATTAAGAGCCAGCTTACTTTGTTTACACCTTTATCAAAGCTTGTTTCTACGCGCTTACCGATTACTTTATTTGCTAAAGAGCCAAAATACGTATCAGTACTTGTGGAGATGACAACCGCTCTTGCGCTACCACTTACAATATTTGTCCCCATGAAGCAAAGATTTTCCATATCGAGTGGATTGTAATTTTTTTTCGTGCTTTTCGGTAATAGATGTTTATTTTCTGTATGGTAGCAGTTTTCGTATTTTTCTACAGGAAGTGCTTCTCCTGTTAAAGAAGATTGGTTCACAAATAAATCTTTAGCCGATAAAATACGCACATCAGCTGGAACAATGTCTCCGGCTGAAAGTGAAATAATATCGCCAGGTACAAGTTCCTCAATTGGAATTTCCGTTGTATCAGTTTGTTTCAAAATTTTTACATTTTTTGTTTCGTGTACAAATCCATCTATTCTAAAGACACTCGCCGTTGTTCGAACCATAGCCTTTAACTGATCCGCAGCTTTTTGAGAACGAAATTCTTGTAAAAAGCGAATCGTTGCACTTAGCATTACCATTACAGAGACGACAATAGTTCCTTGTATGTCATCTGTGAAAAAAGAAAGTGCGCCGAGAGCTAATAAAACAAAAATAAATGGATTTTTAAATGCCAGTAGAAATTGAATGTACCACGGTGATGTTTTATTATGAGCTATTTCATTAAGGCCATATAAAGAAAGTCTACGAGACGCTTCTTCTTTAGAGAGTCCATTTTCTGTTGTTTCTAAAAGTCGTAACGCTTTGTTTGCATCCTGCGTTGCGACTTCCACTAATAATTTGTTATTTGTTTTCATACAATCTTGATCGTATGAATGTTTCGTTTCTTGTCTTTGTAAATTTAACATCGGTAGTTCCTCCTTTTTCATGAAGGAGGAAACAAGCTGTTACTCGACTATTTAAAATTAGGAGGAACAGTTTCTTTCCTACCTACATGATGAAATATTAACGTAAAACATATGGGTATCTGGGCCGAATCATCAATTGCCAACTGTTCCTCACCTCCGTACAATTTAGTAGTTTCTGAATATGCTATGTTTGTTTCATAGTAAGGTGCATATAGACGTAAAAAGACCTTTACTCAAAACGAGTAAAGGTCTGAATTCACAGTTAAAAGAGTCCACAACAAAGACTGATAGTAAGCATAAATCAAAACAGTTTTTGTGTATGACAAAATACATGCACCTCTCCCTCGTTGAGTTTTAGCACTGTATAGCATAGGTACTGAAACCAGCTACGTTAAAAAAGGCCTTCATTCCGACCTTTCTTGTTGACCCATTGGCGTCTCTCGACATTTTTGGGCAGCAGCGTTTCTCTATACAGGAGCCTCACCTAACAGAGACCATATTCAATTACATGTTGAATGTTAGCACTGAAATTTTGTAGTGTCAACATATTTTTTGAAAACTCAAATAGATTTATCTTGGCTATATAGTAGGAAATAAGCGGAGTTTTTTTGAAATAAGGTTGGAAAATAAATATTGTAATGAACATAAATAAAAAGCACTGATCACAGTGCTTTTTGTTATAGATTATGAGATTGTAGCATTTTCAAAAATAACAATCTCTGAACTGTTTGCAGTTGAAACGCGTTGTGCATAATATGTTAGAGCTGAAGAAATATATGTTGGTAACGAATCATTTGTATGTGTTGTTGTATATTCATGGATTAACTCTTTCAAAGTCGTCCATTCTAATTGTGCTGGGTGATCAGACACGAAAGAACTTACCCAGCGATCAAATGAAGATGAAAAATCAGTTTGTAAACGAAATGCTTCTTTCATAATAAAACGCTCCCTTAAAATGTAGTATAATCATTTTAACATAAAACACGAACGATATCCAAGTTTTTTGAGTATAATGTTCGTGATATATAGTTGTCTAGATGATTGGTTGTGTAAATTCGATTTGCCATTTGAAATAACATTCCGTAAGATGAAAGGTAGATTATATAAAGAGCTGGAGGAAAGAAAGTGGAATTTGTATTTTTAGGAACTGGTGCAGGTGTTCCTTCGAAAGGAAGGAACGTTTCAGCAATTGCTTTGCAATTGTTAGAAGAACGAGGACAAACTTGGTTATTTGATTGTGGCGAGGCGACGCAACATCAAATATTACATACATCAGTACGTCCACGCCGCATTGAAAAAATATTTATTACGCATTTACATGGTGATCATATTTTTGGATTGCCTGGCTTATTAGGAAGCCGTTCGTTTCAAGGAGGGACTACACCTTTAACAGTGTATGGACCAAAAGGAATTAAACAATTTATTGAAGTAGCATTATCAGTAAGTACGACACATGTAAAATACCCACTTGAAATTGTTGAGATAACAGAAGAAGGTACTGTGTTTGAAGATAATGAATTTCATGTGGAAACGAAAAGATTGTCACACGGTATTGAATGTTTTGGGTATCGTATTATAGAGAAAGATATACAAGGCGCCCTTTTAGTCGATAAATTGCTGGAGATGGGTGTGAAACCAGGTCCACTCTTTAAGCGTTTAAAAGATGGAGAAGTGGTTGAATTGGAAAATGGTACGATACTAAACGGACAAGATTTTATCGGCCCACCTCAAAAAGGAAGAATTATTACCATTTTAGGTGATACAAGATTTTGTGAAGCGAGTAGAGAGCTGGCACAAGACGCTGACGTACTAGTTCATGAAGCAACTTTTGCGGCAGAAGATGAACAACAAGCGTATGATTATTTTCATTCCACATCTAAGCAAGCTGCGAGTATTGCACTTCAGGCAAATGCAAAACGATTAATATTGACTCATATTAGTTCTCGTTATCAAGGGGATACGTATAAGGAATTATTGAAAGAGGCAAGAGAGCTATTTTCTAATACAGAAATAGCAACGGATTTAAAATCATTTCCAGTAGAAAGATAATAATGATATGAAAAAATGGCGACGAGAGGTTGCCATTTTTTTTCGAAAAAAATAAAATAAAACTGTTATCATTTTATGCTTATATTAGATGAAACAGAAAGTTTTAATGATGTGAAGATATAGGATAAAAATACATAGTATCGATTATTTAGAAAAACTGTTATACAAGTCAGACGACATACGAATGATACAAATAGCAAAAACGGAATTTTATTCAGAACTTTTAAAATTCATTAAAAGTAAGCGTTTTATTAAAAACAAGTTATAATGAGGGCAGATTATAATTTATCCCACTTTAATGGGCAGTAAGACTCTACCTCAAAATTCGCGAATGCGAGGAATTTAGGCGAGAGATAACTGCTCGTAAAAGCACGATTGTTGTGGGCTAATAATTATTGGGAATGGACAAAACTCCCACTGATTATAGTTTCACTTGTTTATGCTATCCTTGTAAGTGGTTCTGTGTTAAACTTTGGATTGCTACCAGACTTTATTGTGGATTAGCTTATATTATTTTTAAATGAAGGTAATGCTAAGTTTCTTATTTATTATGACAACTAGTATTATTTCAGGATAGATTGTTTCATTGTTATTCAAAAACGATCCAATTCGTATAGCGGAACAAATTCGTAGTACAACTGGAAAAGCAACCGATTTGGTAGCTTAATAGAATAGTAAAAAATTTTTTCATAGAGGTTTAGGGGGAGTTATGATGAAGTATCGCTCAGTATTTGATATTATCGGTCCAGTTATGATTGGTCCATCAAGTTCACATACAGCAGGCGCAGCAAGAATGGGGCAAGTTGCTCGCCAGCTGTTTCGTCATGAACCAGAAAGAGTAAGCATTTCATTATATGGATCATTTGCAAAGACGTATCGTGGGCATGGTACAGATGTAGCGCTAATAGGTGGGATATTAGGGTTTGAAACAGATGACTTACGTATTCCAGAGGCGCTAGAGATAGCAAAAGAGCGCGAAATTGAAGTGGAATTCATTGAAGAGGATGCCAATGCACCTCACCCAAATACAGCGAGAATTCGTTTGTATAAAGATGAAGAAGAAATTGAAGTTGTTGCTTGCTCAATTGGTGGCGGTAAAATTGAAGTTGTAGAATTAAACGGATTCGATCTTCAATTATCTGGCACGAGTCCAGCACTACTTATTGTAAATAACGATCGCTTCGGTGCTATTGCAGCAGTAGCTTCAATCCTTGCGAAACATGAGATTAACATTAGTACAATGAGTGTTTCTCGTAAAGAAAAAGGAAGAAGAGCGCTTATGGTCATCGAAACAGATGAAATATTAGCAGATGAAGTGATTGAAGAAATAAAAGCGCAACAAAATATTTGTCAAGTAACTATTATGGAATAATTGCAGGGGGGACACACCATGTTTCGGAACGCAGCGGAACTAGTGGCGCAAGCTAAAGAACAAAATGTAAAAATCGCAGAAATTATGATTCAATGTGAAATGGAAACAAGAAGTATTTCACGTGAAGAAGTAATTGCTGGTATGGAAAAGAACTTAGTCGTGATGGAGCAAGCGGTAGAACGTGGTATTCGCGGAGTGAAATCACCAACTGGTTTAACTGGTGGAGATGCTGTAAAAGTTCAGGCGTATATGAAGAGTGGAAAAGGCTTATCTGGAGATACGATTTTGGACGCAGTGAGTAAAGCTGTTGCAACAAATGAAGTAAACGCAGCGATGGGAATTATTTGTGCAACACCAACAGCAGGGTCTGCTGGAACAGTGCCAGGTGTACTATTTGCACTAAGAGAAAAATTGCAGCCTACACGTGAAGAAATGATTGAATTCTTATTTACAGCGGGAGCTTTCGGTATGGTTGTTGCGAATAACGCTTGTATTTCTGGTGCAGCGGGAGGATGCCAAGCTGAAGTTGGTTCAGCAAGTGGAATGGCAGCTGCAGCTGCAGTTGAAATGGCTGGTGGAACACAAGAGCAAGCAGCTACAGCGATGGCAATTTCATTAAAGAACATGCTTGGTTTAGTATGTGATCCTGTTGCAGGACTTGTAGAAGTACCTTGCGTAAAACGTAATGCAGCAGGAGCTGCAAATGCGATGATTTCAGCTGATTTAGCATTAGCTGGTGTAACGAGTACTATTCCATGTGATGAAGTAATTGAGGCGATGTTTAGAATCGGACAAACGATGCCAGTAGCACTTCGTGAAACAGCTGAAGGTGGACTTGCAGCAACACCGACTGGACGCCGTCTGCAAGAAGAGATTTTTGGGAAGACGAATAACTAAAAATATATGTTTATAAAAAATGGAGCTCAAGTAAGATTGAGCTCCATTTTTTATTTTTCTTTTGTTAATTGTTCTAACGTTTTCCCAAGATTATGTGATCGTTGCGCTGCCTGTGTAATACAAGAAATAAGCGCTTGTTGAAATTGGTGTTCTTGTAATACTTCAATGCCCGCTTCGGTCGTTCCACCAGGAGAGGTAATTTCCTTTCGCAAAATAGACGGGTGTTTTTCACTTGCTTTTAGCATTTCAGCAGCACCAATCATCGTTTGGAGAATAAGTGACTTTGCAACATCTTCTTTTAAACCGATTTTTTTTGCAGCTTCTTCCATCGCTTCTACTACGTAATAAATATAAGCAGGCCCGCTTCCGGATAATGCAGTGACAGCATGCATATCTTCTTCCTCTACAACAGAGACGAGACCGATCGTTTCAAATAAAGCTATGGCAGTTTGAATATGTTCCTTTGTTGCATGTTTTGAAGGTGAGATAGCAGTAGCTGATTTTAAAATAGCTGCAGATGTATTTGGCATGGCACGAATAATCGGAACGTCTTTTTGAAGTAGATTTCTAATTGAATGAGTAGAAACACCTGCTAATAACGAAATAATAAGCAGGTTATTATGTATGTCTTCTTTAAAAGGGGTAAGCGCTTCTGCAACATCTTTTGGCTTCATTGCTAGAAAAAGAATATTTGTATTAGTAAGTAGTTCTTTTTTATTATGTGTACCTTTGACACCGTATTTGTTATGTAGCTCCTGTAACCTTGTCTCATTAGAACGATTACTTACAGTAATTTGTTCGCCTTTCACAACATTTGCATGTAACAAGCCACCAATAATCGCTTCGGCAATAGAGCCCGCACCGAGAAAGGAAATGTTTTGAATAGACATGATGTTCCTCCTTTAATTTTGGTTAGAAATTCTTATAAATGTACATACATTCGTTTTTTTCTAGGAAACACCTCTTTTTATCTGAAAATAATGACAAATATATAAGGAAGTTGTAAACTGAAGAAGTATTCATTTTTGAACCGGAAAGAGACAGGGGGGGCTAAGCATGACGGCGATTCACCGAATGGAGATTCCTGTGCCATTTGCAGTTGAAACTGTGAATGTGTTTTTAGTTGAGGGGGAGACATTAACATTAATTGATACAGGGACGAATACAGAAGAGGCAAGAAATGTGTTAGAAAGTCAGTTAGGTACATTAGGATATACGATAGAAGATATTAAAACAGTAGTTATTACGCATCATCATGCAGATCATTGTGGGCTTTTAAATATATTTTCTGAGAAGACGAACATTATTGGACACCCTTGGAATGAGCCGTGGATCACGCAAAATCCAGAATTTTTAAAGCGATATCATGAGTTTTTTAGAGAGACGGCTTTACAATTTGGTGTTCCAGCAGCATTTTTGAAAGACGAGGCTTTATTGACGACAAGGACACTGAAATATTCTTGTAATAGATCGCTAACGCATACTGTGAGAGAGGGAGATCGTATTGATTCAATGCCTGGTTTTACAGTAATTGAAACACCAGGTCATGCTTCCACTCATATTTCATTATATAGAGAATCTGATGGAATACTAATTGGAGGGGATGCTCTCATTAGTCATATTTCTTCGAATCCAATATTAGAACCACCATATGAAGGACAAACAGAAAGGGCGCGCCCGTTATTACAATATAATCAAACGTTAAAGCGTTTAAGTGAAATGAATATTTCACGCATTTTATCAGGACATGGAGAAGATGTTCTAAATGTGAAACAACTTATTGAAACGAGATTACAAAAGCAAGAAACACGTGCATTTAAAGTGCTTGAGTTATTAAAGGAAAAACCAATGACAGCATTTGAAGTATGTGTAAAACTATTTCCAGTATTGTATAAGGAACAATTGCCACTTACTATTTCAGAAACGGTTGGACAATTAGACTTTTTAGCATATAATCAACAAGTGATGATTGATGAATCTTCGCAACAATTGATTTATTATGCAAAGTAGGTGACAGCAATGACGGGACGTTTACAAAATAAAGTAATCGTCATTACAGGTGCTTCTAGTGGAATTGGAGAGCAAGTTGCAATGCAAGTTGCAGAGCAGGGGGCGACTCCAGTATTAATGGCTAGAACAGAAGAGAAATTAAAAGCGTTAGTAGACAAAATTAAAGAAACTTATAATACGCCTTGCTATTATTATGTATTAGATGTAAGTGCAGAGACGGAAGTACAATCTGTTTTTTCAAAAGTATTACAAGAGGTAGGACGTATTGATATATTAGTAAACAATGCGGGATTTGGTATTTTTAAAACATTTGAAGATGCATCAATGGATGAAGTGAAAGATATGTTCCAAGTAAATGTATTTGGATTAGTAGCTTGTACGAAAGCGGTACTACCTTATATGGTGAAAAGAAACGAAGGACATATTATTAATGTTGCTTCACTTGCTGGGAAAATTGCAACTCCGAAATCGAGTGCGTATGCAGCGACGAAACATGCAGTACTAGGATTTACGAATAGTTTACGCATGGAGTTATCTAGTACAAATATTTTCGTAACAGCGATTAATCCAGGTCCGATAGATACAAACTTTTTTGAAATAGCTGATCAATCCGGTACATATGTGAAAAATATGGGACGATACATGTTAAAACCAACATATGTAGCAGAGCAAATTGTAAAATCGATGCAAACGAAAAAGCGTGAAATAAACTTACCGAAATGGATGGGCATTGGTCCAAAACTTTATGCTTTATTCCCAGGTTTATTTGAGCGCGTAGCAGGCAAATCATTAAGTAAAAAATAGGAGATTTCCATATGGAAATCTCCTGTTTTTTTATTTTCCAGTTACATAATCGTAAACGATATCCTCAACCGCCTCGTATACATCAATTTTAGTATTTGAATGAATGATCGTTTGAATATGTTTAACAAGCATTTCCTGATCCTCATTTGACATAGGATTACATTGATATTGCTGAAAACTTTTTATAATCATTTTCTCAATTAATTTTTCATTCATGTTTTCCCCGCCTGTATGTACGTATGTATTGTTTTATTGTACTTGAAGTGAAATGAAAAAACTACTATGCAATATTTGTGTATAAAAATTCTGTTGTGTATATTGTTTTTCTAGTAAAATTAAGTTTTTTAAGTTTATGAAATTTATAAATATTTAATTGACTCTATAAATATACAATATTATAATCATACTTAATTTAAAGAATCGATATGAGGAGGAGCATATGAAAGTCGCGATTATTGGAGCAACTGGGTATGGGGGTATTGAGTTAATTCGGTTATTAGAGCAACATCCATATTTTTCGATAGCATCTCTTCATTCTTTTTCCAAAGTTGGCGAGTGTATAACAAATGTATATCCGCATTTTCAAAATGTTCTTGTTCATACGTTACAAGAAATTGATGCGGAGGAAATAGTGAAAGAAGCAGAAATTGTATTTTTGGCAACCCCGGCAGGAGTATCAGCAGAGCTAACTCCAAAATTATTAGCAGTAGGTTTAAAAGTAATTGACCTATCTGGAGACTTTCGTATGAAAGATCCTTTCATATATGAACAGTGGTATAAAAGGACAGCTGCAAAAGAAGGAGTCCTTAGGGAAGCTGTGTATGGGTTAAGTGAATGGAAAAGGTCCGAAATTCAAAAGGCAAATTTAATTGCAAACCCAGGTTGTTTTGCTACAGCTACATTATTAGCGATATTACCGTTAGTTCGTAGCGGCATAATTGAAGAAGATTCAATTATTATTGATGCGAAATCAGGAGTATCTGGAGCAGGCAAAACGCCAACAACGATGACTCACTTTCCTGAGTTATACGATAACTTACGTATTTATAAAGTAAATGAGCATCAACACGTTCCTGAGATCGAGCAAATGCTTGCGGAGTGGAATAGGGAGACGAAGCCAATCACGTTTAGTACACATTTAATACCGATATCACGGGGAATTATGGTTACACTTTATGCGAAAGTAAAACGAGAAATGGAAATAGAACAACTTCAAAAATTATATGAAGAAACGTATGAACAATCGCCTTTCATTCGAATTCGTACGCAAGGAGAGTTTCCAAGTCCGAAAGAAGTGAGGGGCTCAAATTATTGTGATATGGGGATAGCTTACGATGAAAGAACAGAAAGAGTGACCGTCGTTTCTGTTATAGACAATATGATGAAAGGTGCGGCTGGGCAAGCAATTCAAAATGCAAATATAGTAGCGGGACTAGAAGAAACAACTGGTTTACAACATATGCCGCTTTATTTATAAGGGGGACATGATGATTAAAGTAGCGTCTATTACAAAATTAGAAAATGGTTCGATTGTAACTCCAAAAGGTTTCTTGGCCATTGGCACTGCAATTGGTCTGAAAAAGGAGAAAAAGGATTTAGGGGCAATCGTTTGTGAAACACCAGCATCATGTGCTGCTGTTTATACAACAAATCAAATACAAGCAGCACCCTTGCAAGTAACGAAGGATAGTATAGCGACTGAGGGGAAATTACAAGCTATTATCGTTAATAGTGGAAATGCAAATGCTTGTACAGGAATGAAAGGATTACAAGATGCTTACGAGATGCGTGCATTAGGAGCAGAACATTTTGGATTGAAAGAAAATTATGTTGCAGTAGCTTCAACAGGTGTAATTGGTGTTCCGCTGCCGATGGATATAATCCGAAATGGGATTGCTACTCTTATCCCGGCGAAGGAAGAAAGGGAAGCTCATTCTTTTTCTGAAGCGATCTTAACGACGGATCTTATAACGAAAGAAACTTGCTATGAAATGGTGATTGATGGGAAGAAGGTGCTGATTGCTGGTGTTGCGAAAGGTTCAGGGATGATTCATCCAAATATGGCAACGATGCTAAGTTTTATTACGACAGACGCTCATATAGAGCATGACGTATTACAAACAGCATTATCACAAATCACAAATCATACATTCAATCAAATTACGGTAGATGGAGATACTTCTACGAATGATATGGTCATCGTTATGGCAAGTGGATTATCAGAAACGAAACCAATCAATATGGAACATGCAGATTGGGAAACTTTCGTATTTGCTTTACAGAAGGTATGTGAAGATTTAGCGAAAAAAATCGCACAAGATGGTGAGGGCGCTACGAAGTTAATAGAAGTAAATGTGTTAGGAGCTCGAACGAATGAAGAGGCAAAGAAAATTGCAAAGCAAATAGTCGGTTCGAGTCTTGTGAAAACAGCAATACATGGTGAAGATCCAAACTGGGGGCGAATTATTAGTAGCATTGGACAAAGTGAAGTCGCGATTAACCCAAATACAATTGATATTACTCTTCAATCTATTGCAGTGCTGAAAAATAGTGAACCTCAAATGTTTTCTGAAGAGGAAATGAAAATGAGATTACAAGAACATGAAATTATGATTGATGTGAATTTACATTTAGGAGAAGAGACAGGATCAGCTTGGGGCTGTGACTTAAGCTATGAATATGTGAAAATAAACGCTTGTTATCGTACATAAGGAGAGGGAAGATGAGCGATTATATTGTAGTGAAATGCGGCGGTAGTATGTTGAATCAATTACATGATGTGTTTTTTGATTGTATAAAGAAATTACAACAGAAGTATAAAGTAGTGATTGTTCATGGTGGTGGCCCAGAAATTGATGCCAAATTAAAAGATTGTAACATCAACGTAGAAAAAAAAGATGGATTACGAGTAACACCAAAAGAAGTTATGGATATTGTTCAAATGGTGCTATGCGGAAGTACGAATAAAAAACTCGTAATGAATTTACAAAAGCATAATTTACTTGCGGTAGGTTGCTCAGGGTGTGATGGCAAGTTACTTCAAGTTCAACCTGTCAGTGAGGAGATAGGATATGTGGGAGAAGTAAGTTATGTCGAAACGGCCTTACTAAAAGGATTAATAAATATGAATTATATTCCTGTTATTGCTCCGGTCGGCATAAAAGATAATGAGATTTATAACATAAATGCGGATACCGCCGCAGCTGGAATTGCGGCTGCATTATCTGCAAAAGAACTCATTTTTATTACAGATGTAGATGGGGTATTACATGAAGGAAAGTTACTAAAGAAAACGGATGAATTTGAAATTGTGAATTTAATAGAAAAAGGAGTTATTACCGGTGGGATGATTCCGAAAGTACAGGCAGCACTAGCATCATTAAAAATGGGAGTGCAAAAGGTTAGTATCGTAAATGGGACGAAGGATTTTACCGAGGTTACAGGTGAGTGTATCGGAACGACGGTAACGAGGGGTGTGAGTATTGCATGACAAGTCATCTTTTTCAAACGTATGGAAGAAGAAAGAGTGAGTTTGTAAAGGGAAAGGGAACGAAAGTTATTGATCATAACGGTAAGCAATATTTAGATTTTACATCGGGAATTGGCGTATGTAATTTAGGGCATTGTCACCCTACTGTTATGAAAGCTGTACAAGAGCAACTGCATGAAATATGGCATATATCTAACCTGTTTACAAACAGCTTACAAGAAGAAGTCGCGTCATTATTAACAGAAAACACAGCATTAGATTATGTGTTCTTCTGTAATAGCGGGGCAGAGGCGAATGAAGCAGCTTTGAAGTTAGCCCGTAAGCATACTGGAAAATCTCTCGTCGTAACGTGTGAGCAGTCTTTTCACGGTAGAACATTTGGAACGATGAGTGCGACGGGGCAAAATAAAGTGAAAGAAGGATTTGGTCCATTACTTCCATCTTTTTTACATATTCCTTTTAACGATATTAAGGTATTGGAAGAGGTAATGAATGAAGAAGTTGCGGCAGTAATGGTAGAAGTTGTTCAAGGAGAGGGAGGAGTCATACCTGCTGATCTATCTTTTTTGAAAGCGATTGAAGCATTATGTAAGAAGTCCGGTTCCTTATTTATTATAGATGAAGTACAAACTGGAATTGGAAGAACTGGGACATTATTTGCTTACGAACAAATGGGAATAACACCTCATATCGTTACTACCGCTAAAGCGCTTGGAAATGGCATTCCAGTTGGAGCAATGATGGGCCGGAAAGAACTTGGAACATCGTTTCCTGCAGGATCACACGGTTCAACGTTTGGTGGAAATTATATTGCAATGGCTGCAGCGAAAGAAGTATTGCAAATAACTAAGAAACCATCGTTTTTAAAAGAAGTAAAGGAAAAGGGCGAATACGTATTACAGAAGTTGCAAGAGGAATTACGACATGTCGAATGTATTCAAAATATACGTGGTAAGGGGCTTATGGTTGGAATTAAATGTACGCATGAAGTTGCAAGTTTTATAGAACAACTAGAAAAAGAGGGACTTCTCGTATTACAAGCAGGGCCTAATGTTATAAGACTATTACCACCACTTATTGTGACGAATGAAGAATTAGAACAGGCAGTATATATGATAAAAAAAGTAGTTTGTACAAAAAACGTATCAATTATATAAGGGGGAAGTTTCATGTCAACTGTACAAGTACCGAAATTAAATACGAAAGACCTTTTAACTTTAGAAGAATTGACGCAAGAAGAAATCATTTCATTAATTGAATTCGCTATATATTTAAAAAAGAATAAGCAGGAGCCTTTATTACAGGGCAAAATATTAGGGCTTATCTTTGATAAACATTCAACTCGTACTCGCGTATCTTTTGAAGCAGGAATGGTACAGCTCGGGGGACATGGCATGTTTTTAAATGGGAAAGAGATGCAAATGGGAAGAGGAGAAACCGTTTCAGATACTGCAAAAGTATTGTCTCATTATATTGACGGGATCATGATACGTACATTCTCACACGCGGATGTAGAAGAGCTTGCGAAAGAATCGAGCATTCCTGTTATTAACGGTTTAACTGACGATCATCATCCTTGTCAAGCATTGGCAGACCTAATGACAATATATGAAGAAACAAATACATTTAAAGGAATAAAATTGGCTTACGTAGGTGATGGAAATAATGTATGTCATTCATTGTTGTTAGCGAGTGCAAAAGTCGGAATGCATATGACTGTTGCAACGCCTGTAGGATATGAACCGAATGAGAAGATTGTAAAAAAAGCGTTAGCGATTGCTGAAGAAACAGGAGCGAAAATTGAAATTTTGCATAACCCTGAACTAGCGGTGAATGAAGCAGATTTCATTTATACTGACGTTTGGATGAGCATGGGGCAAGAGGGAGAAGAAGAGAAATATACTTTATTTCAACCGTACCAAATCAATAAAGAACTTGTTACGCATGCGAAACAAACATATCGTTTCTTACACTGTTTACCTGCCCATCGTGAAGAAGAAGTAACAGGAGAAATTATAGATGGACCACAGTCTATCGTTTTTGAGCAAGCTGGTAATCGATTGCATGCGCAAAAAGCATTATTAGTAAGTTTATTTAAAAATGTAGAAGAGCTTTCCTAAAGGATGTACACCCCAGTTGTTAGATATAAATAACTGGAGGTGTGCTTTTTTATATTGAAATGTCGTATGTATATTTGGTTAACCATCTTTATATCATTTATAATAAAAAGAGTAAACTAAATTTGTTTTTCATATCATGTAAGGACATACTAGATAAAAAAATATAGTTAAAGAGATGATGAATTTGAAAACAACTAAGAAAACATATTCGTTTTTTCAGCGGATGTGGAGAATATTAAAGTTTCAATATTATAAGTTGCTTCGATCACCAGAAGGGGCGAAGAAAGTATCGTTAGGTTTTGCGATTGGTTTTGGTTTAGAGATGTTGGTTATATATACAGCATCGCTCGTCTATTTAATATTTTATCCAATCGTCAGGTTAGCAAAGGGATCTTTTCCTGCTGCGGTGATTGGCAATATTATCGGGAAAATATCATTTTTACCGGTATTTTTATTTCCATTTGCTTATGCGTTAGGAAAAATGATTTATCCATTTCATGTACAAAAAATACATCATGAACCCTTTACGATATCGGACTTGTTTTCGAGTCACATTTTTACGATATTAAAGAGCTTATTACAGAGTGAAGTGTATGTATTAATTGGAATGACGATTTTAGGGGGTGTGTTTGGTGTAGTTTCATATTTTGTTGTGCATTATTTGTATGAAAAGAACCGTAAGTTACGTTTGAAGAATAGAAAGAAAAAAGTGAGAGAACCACTCGTACAAATATAAAGAATGGCACATTCATTTCCTACTTTGAATATGTTTAAGAAAAAGGGGGAGAGAATGAATGTATTATTACTATGTACCTCAAGTATACCCATATACAAATTATTATCCAGTAAATGATATGAGGCAGCAAGTTGGAGTGTATCAACAGCAACAATTTCAGCAAATACCACAACAACAGCCTACGCAAGAACATAAACCGTATTTAACGACATGGCCATATTCAAATGTATACTATGGTAATTATTACGAATCATAAAGCTGCTTCTATTTGAAGCAGCTTTATACGTTTGTTTTCAAAATTAAATTTTGAATGGTTTGAAGAGAGTGAATGAGTTTTTCACGTTCTTCCTCAGATAACGTTTGGAAATTTTCTTTTAATTTGTCTAAAATGAATTGTTGATACTGATTTACTAACAATTTCCCTTCAGCTGTCAGGGAAATTAAAATGACCCGTCGATCTTTTTCGCTATAATGACGCTCTATTAGTTCTTCTTGGATCAGTTTGTTTAATAGAGGTGTCATGTTAGGCCGTGAAATCGCTAGCCGCTTGCCGATTTCGGAAACTGCTAATGTGCCATTTTCATGCAGAAGCAGTAATACTTGTGTATGTGATGGCGGCATATGTCTTTGAGAAGAAAATTCTCCAGGAAGCATAAATTTGCGATAAAAAAGAGGCACTAGCGAAAGAAGATGATCAACAATACGTTCCCACTCGCGTGATTCCATATAAAGGCCCCCTTCCACTCTCATTGTAACAAAAAAGACATGTTATAAAAATAGAATTGTTTCATGCGGATTTTAATATTTGTAGGCCAACACTTTTTTTGTAAAGGAATCGGCAATAATCGAATAGCCTTTATCATTTGGGTGTACTTGGTCAAAGAGTAATTCTTTCTTATCATTCGATATTAATTTGCGAATTGGTAAAACGATAGATGGTTGATTTGCTTTTGCAATGGAATAAACGGATTCATTCCAGCCGTCTAAAAACATATCTGCATAACTTGCGATGGAGTCATCGAGTTGTAACGGGTTATAGAGTTCAGAAAGAATGAGTAAAGCATGCGGATTTTGATCTCGGACTGTCTTTACAATATTTTTTACATCTGCTTCAAAATGAGCTTTTTCTTTATTTAACATTTTAATACCGTCTATAACACCGACATCACGATTTAAGCGAAACAAATTATTTCCCCCAATATTAATTGTAATAATATTGGCTGCTCTAATTTTTTGCTTTACATCTTCTGATTGAACTTTTTTAGCGAGACGATCTGTTGTAAGACCGTTTATCCCAAGGTTTTCTACAGTAATTGGTTTATGAATTTGTGCTTCTATTTGTTTAGAGGCTAATTCAGCAAATCCGCCTTGTGTCGATCCATATCCTTTGGCGAGCGAATCACCTAGTACGAGATGATAAAAGGAATCGTTTGTTTGCTTATCAATCCAACTTGGAGTAGATGTTTTTTCTGTTTTTTCTTCGGGTTCATTTTGTTTTGTCTCATCGTTCTTTTCAAAATAAGAATAAGAAATGATTAGAAGGAGGAGACAAACAATTGTTAAGATGACTTTTTTCATAAATTCATCCTCCTTGTAATTGGTAATTGTATCATATTCAGCAGTATTAACAATGTAAGGGCATATTATATGTTTATGAAAAGTTTACAATAACTTTACAGAAAATTTGTAGAAGTATGTCAAAAAATATTGACGATATGAAAGTACATTATATATGATAATGTCAGATAAGGTGAAATTTTAATTAGTAGGGCTTTATTTCCCGATGAGTAAAATCTCACCAATCGAGCGTTTAAGAGGACTACTCATTAGCGCAGGATGAAATGAAAATCTTATCTCCAATAGAAGAAAAAAGGTATGTGATTAGAGACGGATTCATTTCATTATTTTTGGTAATTGTATAAGGGGGATTTTTTGTGAAAAAGTCAAAAAAAATGCTAGCTGGAGCAACTCTTGCTATTGGTGTTATAGCGCCGCAAGTATTGCCAGCAACAGCTCATGCGGATGAGCAAACTGGGGAGAGTACGGTTAACTTACGAATTCTAGAAACATCAGATATTCACGTTAACTTAATGAATTACGATTATTATCAAACGAAAACAGATAATAAGGTAGGTCTCGTGCAAACTGCAACACTTGTGAATAAAGCGCGTGAAGAAGCGAAGAACTCTGTCCTATTTGATGATGGGGATGCATTACAAGGGACACCGCTTGGAGATTATGTAGCGAATAAAATAAATGATCCGAAGAAGCCTGTGGATCCTAGTTATACACACCCATTATATCGTTTAATGAATTTAATGAAGTATGACGTCATCTCTCTTGGGAATCATGAATTTAACTACGGTTTAGATTATTTAAACAAAGTAATTAGTAAAACAGAATTCCCGGTTATTAACTCAAACGTCTATAAAGATGATAAAGATAATAATGAAGAGAATGATCAAAATTACTTTAAACCATATCATGTTTTTGAAAAAGAAGTAGAAGATGAATCAGGTCAAAAACAAAAAGTGAAAATTGGCGTAATGGGGTTTGTTCCACCTCAAGTTATGAACTGGGATAAAGCAAATTTAGAAGGAAAAGTGAAAGCAAAAGATATAGTTGAAACAGCGAAAAAAATGGTGCCAAAAATGAAAGCAGAAGGTGCAGATGTTATCGTTGCACTAGCACATTCAGGTGTTGATAAGAGTGGATACAACGTTGGCATGGAAAACGCATCGTATTATTTAACAGAAGTTCCTGGTGTAGATGCAGTATTAATGGGACATTCACATACTGAAGTGAAGGACGTATTTAATGGTGTTCCAGTTGTAATGCCTGGTGTCTTTGGAAGTAACTTAGGCATTATTGATATGCAATTGAAAAAAGTAAATGGAAAATGGGAAGTACAAAAAGAGCAATCGAAGCCGCAACTTCGTCCGATTGCTGATAGTAAAGGAAACCCACTTGTACAATCTGATCAAAATTTAGTTAATGAAATTAAAGATGATCACCAAGCGACAATTGATTATGTGAATACTGCCGTAGGAAAAACGACAGCGCCAATTAATAGTTATTTCTCATTAGTACAGGATGATCCTTCTGTACAACTTGTGACAAATGCACAAAAATGGTATGTAGAAAAGTTATTTGCTGAAAATGGACAGTACAGCAAATATAAAGGAATTCCAGTTTTATCTGCAGGAGCACCATTTAAAGCAGGTGGCCGAAACGGTGCTACATATTATACGGATATTCCAGCTGGAACGTTAGCAATTAAAAACGTAGCAGATTTATATGTATATCCAAATACGTTATATGCTGTAAAAGTAAATGGGGCACAAGTGAAAGAATGGCTTGAAATGTCTGCAGGTCAGTTTAATCAAATTGATCCAAAGAAAACAGAAGAACAGCCGTTAGTAAATATAGGCTATCCTACATATAACTTCGATATTTTAGATGGCTTAAAATACGAAATTGATGTAACACAACCGGCGAAATACGATAAAGATGGAAAAGTTGTAAATGCAAATACGAATCGTATTGTAAATATGACATATGAAGGGAAGCCAGTAGCTGACAATCAAGAGTTCATCGTCGCTACAAATAACTATCGCGGAAGCAGCCAAACGTTCCCAGGTGTAAGTAAAGGGGAAGTTGTATACCAGTCACAAGATGAAACGCGTCAAATTATTGTGAAGTATATGCAAGAAACACCAGTTATTGATCCAGCAGCAGATAAAAATTGGACGTTTAAACCGATTGTTGCCGATAAATTACATACAACATTCGATTCTTCACCAAATGCACAAAAGTATATAAAGAAAGATGGAAAAATATCATATGTTGGACCATCTGAAAATGAATTTGCTAAATATGCAATTGATATAACGAAGAAGAACGATGATGATAAGGAAACTGGTGGAGAGAATCCAACAACACCACCAACAGGTGAAGGA